>JAGGZZ010000160.1 GCA_021161765.1 Candidatus Methanophagales archaeon
ATCCACTGCTTTTGACACGTATTTACTTACGCTCGGCGTTTTTGTCCCTATCGGCACGACCGTAATTTCTGCAATTATCATTTCGTTTCTGTTTTTTTGTTTCCTTTTATTATAAACAAACTTGCATACCTTTTATCTTGAGTATCAAAGATTTTTTCTGCATCAATACCCAGGAAATAATGCGTTTGAACATCAAAACGCCGTCTAATGTAATCAGCCATTTCTACCGGGTTTTTATGTCTTATTCTTCTGAAATACGAATCCCGTTTGGAATAATGTGCTTTGAAATAATCAGATTCCTGATTTAAAACCATCGCAACTAATTTCCCTCCCCGCGCTAAAACTCTAACTGCTTCGTCTATTGCACTTTTATAGTTGTCCATAAATTCCAAACTCGTAACATAAAACAGAGCATCAAAAGAAGCATCAATGAAAGGTAATCGGGTGGCATCCGCAAGGCAATAAGGGTTCGTTGTTCTTGCTCTCGCAGTTTCAATCATTTCCTTGCTCATATCAACCCCCATTATGTTTAGTTCCGGCAATCTTTGTTCAAATGCGCCTATACCGCAACCAACATCCAGAATCTTCCGCCTACCTTTTAGCTCGTTTCTGAGATACGCTGCCTCTTTTGTCATGAGACGAGCACCGAAGTCGGTTTCACAAAATCCGATATACTTCTCTATTACGCAAGTGTGTTGCATTATCGAAAAGATATTGTCCTGAAAGCAAACTTCTTTGAGGCGGCAGTATCTTTCCCCCTTTTTATTGCTCATTTTCTCTACATCCCTTTTCAATGAATAGATTACACTTTATAATTAAATTAACGTAATCAAACCAAAGTCATTAACCATAAAAAGAGCACAGGAGTTGAAGAAAATGCAGCGATTATGTATAGTGTGCAAAGGCTCGCGGTTATTATGCGGGCAGAAGACATGCCCCCTGCTCGCAGCTTTGAAACAGAAGACCAAGTTTGCGGAACTCCGCGACAAAAAAGAGTTCTTCGGTCCTTCAACTTCCGTCTTCGTTGGCCGAATAGGCTACCCCCGCGTAAGCGTAGGTCCGATGACGGTATTAGAAGCAGCGGAATCCGACATCACAATCGGAAGACTGGAAGACCCGGGCGAATGGTTCGCTCACGGTCTTGGTATGGAAGAAATCATAGAACTGAGAAGTTTCACGTTACGCTCGAAACGCGGTGAGGACATAAAATCTCGCTCGAACTTTGTCGCGGACATGGCAGAAATAGCCCTGGCTAAGCAGCCCGTGGATGTTGAACTCACGTTTAAGAGCAAACCTTCATTTAACCTTTCTTTTTCCGATGTAACTCGACCGACAGGCGCCAGTGTGAACGTGGAAAAAATGCACGTCACCGAGAATCCGAAGATACCGAAGAAAGTAGACCGTATCGTTTCTGACGAGCTCAGAGCAGTAGAAGCCACTGAGTGGCTGTACGACCTCGGATTGGACGTTTACAAAGTAGCGGTGATACTATCCTCGGGTGCGTTGGGATTGCGCAGTGCTAAAAAGATGGTTCCGACACGATGGAGCATCACGGCAACGGATGACGTCATTTTCAAGAAGCTGGCAGCGCAGATACGAGAATATCCGCCCGTTGACTCCTTTTATGTTTATGAATCGTCCTACATGGACAACCATTTCCAGATACTGCTGATGCCCTCATTATTTGAGTATGAGAACTTTGAGGCATGGCTTCCTGGCTCTGTGTGGAACAACGATGCGCTTGCGTTGAGTCAGCGACCGGTGATAGTAGAAGAACACGAGGGATTTAAAGGCAGGAAACGGTATGCCGCGGAGGAAGGCGGGGGTTATTATGCGGTGCGATTGGCAGTTGCGGAGGCGCTGCATACGATGCGGCGGCAGGCAGGCGTAGTGGTGTTCAGAGAGATCTACCCGCAGTATTTCATTCCTCTGGGCGTTTGGGTCGTTCGTGAGGCGGTTAGGGCTGCGTTTAGAAATAGGGGTGAGAAGTTCAACACCAAAAAGGAGGCATTGGATTTTATCGATTCGCAATTGCAAGCAAAGACGGGGCTAAAGCTAAGAATACAGGATTTTGAAGTGCAGAGTGCGATATTGAGGCAGAGAAGGCTTACGGATTTTTGATACAGAAACGGGAGGATTATTACAGGTTATTGGGTTGTAATAATTGGAAAATACAAGAATTTCTGGATGGCGTTAAGCTTTTGAGGCTCTCCCTGAGCTACTACTGCGTATTTATTGGCTTTAAACAATTGAATCAGATATAACTCCAATGCTTTGCTAACAACATTATCATTAAAATCAGATTGCGTGGCTGGACGACCATCATTGATTACAAGAGCTTTACTCCAATTTTTTATTTTATCTTCAGGATTTGCCATGTGTGTTTTTAGTCTATTGTAAATGTTTTTAGCCTCGCCAATCTAGACCTTATTTTTACCTTCAAATAGTGTGTAAATACCCGGAAACTCTATCTTACCTAATTCATTATTTAGCACTTCCAAAGCCTTCATAGTCCGCAGTATCTCCCATGAACGAATCTGTTTTGTCGTCCGAGCTCTTATTATACCATCACTGTTCCTGGGATCTTCATGATATCCAATATCGCTATTAGACATGATTCTTTACCTCTTTAATAATGTAATAATTGATTCTCTCAATTTGTAGCTCCTTATCTGTCCTGACCGCCGCTCTCTCGCCTTTTCTATTCTCTCTATCTCAAGACCCAAATCCGATCCTATTTTAGCTATTAGTAAATCCGTAGGAACATATACATCCGCAATTAAGCTATCACCAACCACTAAAATAAATCTCCCGCCGGAATTTAAAGAAGAAATGACTTTCTTCATTACCTTATACAAATCATCGAAATATTTGTGAACTATGTATGGCATATCCGTTCTTC
>JAGGZZ010000157.1 GCA_021161765.1 Candidatus Methanophagales archaeon
ATACCGTAATATCCATTGGGATTCACCTCCTCTGCACCCAACATGCTGGAGGTGTTTCCCTTAGGATTTTTTATAATTTTAACCTATCTTGAAACACAACCAAAATAACAATGAAAGCTTTAGTAACCGGCTGTGCAGGCTTCATCGGAAGCCATTTGGTGGATAAATTGTTAGAGCGGGGATACGAAGTGATAGGAATGGATTTCTTTACAGATTATTACCATCGAGAGATTAAAGAAAAAAATATAGAAAACGCTCTTAAAAACAACAATTTCAAACTTATCAAAGAAGACCTTATGTGTATGGATAATTTCCCTGAAGTGGACTATGTGTTCCATTTAGCGGCACAAGCAGGTGTAAGGGCTTCATGGGGCAAGAGCTTTGAGATGTACACGAAGAATAATATAGAAGCAACACAGAAGTTATTGGAATTCTACAAAGACAGAGAAATCAAAAAATTCGTTTACGCTTCTTCATCTTCGGTATATGGCGATGCAGAACTGCCAATGAGGGAGGATTCTTTACTAAAACCGGTCTCTCCGTATGGTGTAACAAAGTTAGCAGGCGAGAACTTGTGTTATCTTTACTGGAAGAATTATGGAGTTCCAACCGTTTCGCTAAGGTATTTTACGGTTTATGGTCCAAGGCAAAGACCAGATATGGCAATACACAAGTTTGTAAATGCGATCTTAAACGACGAAGAAATAACTGTTTTTGGCGATGGAACACAGACGAGAGATTTTACTTTTGTTGATGACGTTGTTGAAGCGAATATATTGGCGGGTAGTAGTAAGATAAAAGGAGAAGTTTTTAACGTTGGCGGGGGAAGTAGGGTAAGCGTTAATGAATTGATTAGAAAGATAGAAGAAATTACCGGAGAAAAAGCAAGGATAAACTATATAGAGAAGCAAAAAGGAGATGTCAGGGATACGTTAGCTGATACGGGTAAAATAAGAGTGTTGGGTTGGAAGCCGAGGGTTAAAATAGAAGAAGGTCTTAAAAGGTTTGTGGGGTGGTTCATATCTATATATATCTAATAAAATGGAGTGAGTTATGCTCGAAACAAAACCAATTCTCTTAACAAGGCACTTTTTCAAGAGATGGGCAGAACGAGTTTTAGAGACAGAAGATACAAATCAGGCGAAGAAGATGTCGGAGAATCTGATTAATGAAATAGAAAAGGTTATATCCAACAAAGATTATGTTTGTATATATAATGGAGAAGAGCGAGGAAAGCCGAAGTATAGGGTCATTTGCGAACTATTTGGAACACTTGTGACGTTGATCGTCCTGGATACAGAAGTCAATGTAGTAAAGACCGTTTGGATCCCAAAGCCGTGGGAAAAGGAGATCTATGAAAAAAGAGGTGAAATATGATGAAATGCCCCATCTGTGGTGGAGAGCTAAAGAAAAAGGTGGAAAAGAGTATTGTTAAAGGATTTGATGTTCCCACCGAATTTTATAGGTGTGAGTCATGTGAAGAAGAACTAATGACGGAGGATCAATTCAGAAAAGGGATGGATAAGATCATCGAGCTAAAAGCTAAGGTTTTGGTGAGCAGTGTTGAAGGGGATTACATAAAACTTCCAAAAGAGCTTGCTAAGAGATTGAAAGGTAAATACATTGAGTTAATTCCGGAAGAGGATAGAATAGTAGTTATTCCTAAGTAAATCAGCATAAACGGGTGAGGATGAGTGAGATGATTATTGCAATTGGTGGAGAGGTTTTTAATGTTGGTGGTGGAAGTGGGATAAGCGTTAATGAATTGATTGAGTTATTGGAAGAGATAACGGGGAAAAATGCCAAAATCACCCACATAGAGAATCAAAAGGGAGATGTCAGGGATACGTTAGCTGATACGGGTAAAATAAGTAACGAATTAAATTGGAAGCCCAATGTTAAAATTGAAGAGGGGCTTAAGAAGTTTGTGGACTGGTATAAAACTCGAGTGCGAAAAGAATAAAAGAGGGCAGGGGAATGATTAGAGAAAAGCTGATATATTGAGAAGGAAATAAGAGCTTTGATTAAATACGGATATTATGGCAGCATTGATGAGGCGGTAAAAGACGCTTTTAGAACTTTGCTAAATGCTAAACCCGATCTTAGAATAACTGCTGCTGTCGAACTTTATAAAGAGGGTGAAGTATCGCTGGGCAAAGCTGCGGAGATCGCAGGAGTAACGACAATCGAGTTTAAAGATATATTAGCAGATAGGGAGATAAGGAGAGAAGTGGGCTCCAGGAGTGTAGAGGAATTGGAGAGGGGCGTTGAACTGATCAAAAGGTTGAGGTGATGATGAATTTAGTCTTTGACACAGATATTCTCAGCACTTTCGGAAAGATAAGAAGACTTGATTTGAGCATGATATTGAAGTCTTTGCTTGTAGCAGAGGTTCTTACAGATGATGAGCTTAAAGCGGTGATAGATGAGATTGAGAGGAAAGATAGAGTGGTGATCAAGGATAAAGGCGTTTATTTTGACAGGAAGTGGCAATAATTAAATATACAAAAGTAATTTATATACCAAAGGATGGGAAAGAAAAAAGAGGTGTAGGCCACATGGAAGATAAAACAGTTTGTATAGTCGGATTAGGCTACGTCGGTCAGCCATTAGCAGAAGCGTTTTCGAAGATTTTGAAGGTTATAGGGTTTGATGTAGATGAAGATAAGATAAGAAAACTCAATGAAAACAACAGTAACAACAACCTTCTTTACACAACAGTCCCCTCTTTGATCGGACAGACAGATTTTATCATAATTGCGGTTCCAACACCAGTAACGAAATCGAAGGAACCGGATTTGTCGTTTGTGAACTCTGCTACCGAAACCGTCGGTAAGAATCTGAAAAAGGGCAGCGTGGTCATTCTGGAGTCCACCGTTTATCCCGGTGTTACGGAAGAAATAGTAAAGCCAATATTAGAGAAGAAATCAGGATTAAAATGTGGAGAAGACTTTAAGATAGGTTATTCACCGGAGAGGATAAATCCTGGTGATGAGAAGCATTCTTTGGAGAGGATAACAAAAATTGTAGCGGGAATGGATAAAGAAACAACAGATATTCTCGCTGAGCTTTATGGAAATATAACGAATGTTTATAAAGCAAAGGACATCAGAACCGCAGAGGGTGCAAAGGTTATAGAGAACATCCAGCGGGATTTGAACATCGCTTTGATGAACGAGCTTTCGCTTATTTTCGATAAGATGAATTTGGATACAAAAGCAGTTTTAGAAGCTGCGGCAACGAAATGGAATTTTCATCGTTATTCGCCGGGTTTGGTCGGAGGGCATTGTATACCGGTTGACCCTTATTACCTCGTGTATAAGGCAAGAGAACTGGATTATCACCCACAAGTAATACTGGCTGGGCGAGCAATAAATGACTACATGCCAAAGCATGTCGCGGGGATGGCGATAAAAGGCTTGAATGAAGTCGAGAAGGTGATAAAAGGCTCGAAAGTTTTGATTATGGGTTTGACTTACAAGGAGAATGTACCTGATACAAGAGAATCGCCGGTAAGAGAAATGGTGAAAGAGCTCAAGGAATTTGGGGTTGACGTTTATGGATATGACCCTTTGTTGAGCAAAGAAGGGATAGAAGCATTCGGTGTGAGAGCTTTGGATAATCTGGATGTGAAGGTGGATTGCGTGATTATGGCAGTGGCGCATGATGAATTCAAGAAGATGAAATTGGAGGAACTTAAAAGGATGATGAATGCTAAGCCGGTGTTGATAGATATAAGGAGAATGTTTGATGAAGATGAAACTAAGAGGAAAGGATTTTATTATAGGAGTTTGTAATTGTGTTAGCTTGCTAAAAAGAAGAGGGGATAAAATGAAAGATATAACAAACACGGAAAAAAAATGGATGAAATGCACCAGATAAAGCTATTAGCAGCGATAGGGCTTTATAAAACAAGGAGTGGAGAGCTGAAGAAGGCAATAAAAAATCTAAAATATGGTCGTGAGAAGAGGGCAGAAGAGGTGAGGGGAATATTGGATAATGCTCTGGAGGAGGATTTAAGTTTACTGATAAAGCGAATGAGGGGAAAGGAAGAGCATCAATGACGGTTTTCTACTTAGATTAAAATCTGCTGAGAAAGAATAATTTTTATAATCGGACGCAGATGAAAGCGGATAATCAGGATTTTAAATATAAGGAATTGGCAGGCATTTGATAACTTGAGGAAATAGTCTTCTGCGTAAATCTGCGTAAATCTGCGTCCTAAATTAAATTTATAGGTAGAAGTTATACTTTATACAAGTAACCTTTTAGCCGGAGTAAATCAAAACCCCCTCTTAATTCCTGTTTTAACAAAGACCCTGGGCGCAGAAGGATATGGGATAGAGGCGCAGATAGAAGAAAAGATGGGAAGAGATCAAAAGGGTTGAGGTAGAATCAATGCCAAACGAAGAATCATATCTGAACGAATCGCTACGTAAAATAGCCAAAGCAAACTTTTAGAAAAAGTTTGATCAAAAAGGTTTTTATAGGAACCTTAATGGGAAGAGCATTTGGCTACGGCTCAAGAATAATTACGGACTATCTTTATATTACATCAAATTAAAGTATTATCGAAGTGTAAATATCAAATGACAGATAAAAAGATAAGCATAATTGGTTCTGGCTGGGTTGGCACGGCGATTGGTAGAGGGTTTGCAGAACTTGACAATGAAGTGATATTTCATGACGTGGTTGACAAAGCATTGCCAAACTTCACGATGGATATAAATTATGCAATAGAGAACTCGGATGTGTCTATCATCTGCGTTCCAACGCCGACAACTCGTGATGGGATTGACTTGCGCTACGTAGAAGAAGCAACGAAAAATATAGGGAAAGTATTGGCAAATAAAGGGGATTATCACCGCGTGGTAGTAAAAAGCACCGTAGTTCCGGGGACTACCGAAAACGTGGTAATCCCAACATTAGAGAAACATTCAGGTAAGAAAGCAGGGAATGAAATAGGGATATGCATGAATCCCGAATTCTTAACCGAAATATCAGGAACATGGAGCAAAG
>JAGGZZ010000204.1 GCA_021161765.1 Candidatus Methanophagales archaeon
AGCAGCATTCTTCTTATCCGCTCAATGCTTCCGTTCATCTCCTCAGTTTTAAGGAATCCTAATTCTTTCGATAACAGCAATTGCGTTTCTAATTCAGCAAGAGAGCCTAAGGATACATAAAGGAATTAAATGAATTCCTTGTTTGAATTTCTCGCTGCACCTTCGGCTATATTACTTGGAATTGATACCGCTGCCCGTCTTATTTGAGACACTAATCCATAAGTTTCTTCTTTTGGGAAATCTGCTGTTAACTTGTATATCCCTTTTGCCAGGCTCATCGCTTCTTTCCAAACATCTAGATCCTTATGAGTCTTCATTTTTTCGGGTACTTTCGGGTAATCCGTAATGCGTGATCCGGGATGCGTAATCCGTAATGCGTAATGCGTAATCTGTGATGTGTAATTTATTATACCTCATTTTTATTCTCTTCACCCATTACCCTTTACCCATTACCCTTTACGCTTCACCCATTACCATTTCACTGATTTATTTTTCGTCATAAAAACATTTGCTAAGGGCAAGCCTACGTAGCCTGAGCCGAGGATGCAAACGATTTCGTTTTTCATTCTTTAAAATTCCGCACTTTTATCTACATCCTTCCAGTTTTCGGTAAACCACGCATGCACTTTCTTTAATCCATCCTCAAACTCCATCTGCGGCTCGTAATCCAATAACCTCTTCGCCTTCTCAATTGATGATAGCAATCTCGTCTTAACATCCCAATCTCTTTTCTCTACATATCTAATCCCCGCTTCATTACCCACGAACTCGTTCACCATATTTGCCATATCTATAACCCTGTGCTCTTTACCGGAGCCGAGATTGATGGCTTCTCCAACTGCTGCTTCTTTTATTCCCATTGCTGCTTTCTTTCTTTAGTAAAGGTTTCTTTGTAAAAGAAAAGTTTCGCACCGCCTGTTACCAATACAATTTTCCCTTCATATTCTTTCTCTATATCCATTTTTATCCCTCTTTTTTATTTTTTCTTTTAGCACAGGTTTTCTTTTTTTAAAAAAAAGAAAAAGTGTTTTTTCAATCACCATCCTCTATCAATTTAACTAAAGTATCTGTAACAGAACCTATATCCTTCAATATCTTATCGTAATTTTCATAAATCTCTTCGACCATCAAAGAATCATAAGCATGCACAATGGCATTCCTCAACCCGTTCATCTTCCTTAACTTCTCAAACACATCCTCCTCGATAATCCCTTCCTCTAATAGGGTCTCGAACATTTCGTAATCGCCTTCCTACTCCTTTTCATATTCCTTTGTGCCAATGAGTATCACAATATCAACTATCGCTTCAATGCAGACCTGAAGGGCATAAAAAATTGCCATTTGCATCGTTTCATCACTTTCAAATCGCTCAACATCCTCAGGTCTGCTGTTTTTCAAGTATTTGAGTTTTTTAACTATATACTCTGCCTTCCTATATATCTTCTCATATTTCATTGACGACCGACCTCAATTCTCCAACAATCTCTTTTAATGTTCTTATTTTGAATTCTAAACTCTTATACGGTTCCAAATACCGTTCTAATTCCTTTTCATCTTTGCAATAGACGGTAATGTGATTCTTTGCTATTTCTGATTTTAGTTCATCATTACAATCCTCAAAGATCACCACATCATAAACATCCATCCTCACTTTTGGATAGATCTCATTATAACATATTGCTGCACTATTTGAACCATTTTTTGCTATAATGCACACATCTATATCTGAAATTGACGAAATATAACCTTTGGCATGAGAACCAAAGACTAAGATTGCAAAGTATCTGTCCTCAACGAATGCGAAGTCCTTTCGGACTTTTTGGATGATTCCCCTTCCCTTATCATCGATATGCCCGAGATATTCCTCTTTCATCTTTACCCCTTTTATATTATATCAGTCTCCTAACCTATATTCTTTCTTCATCCACTCCACCGTCCTTCTAATTCCCTCTTCTGGTGTGACCTTCGGATTATGCTTTAAATCTCTAACTGCCTTTGAAAAGTCCATCTGTTTTACTTTAGTCGTGAACGGCTCCGCCTCTTTATAAGTCACTATCGAATCATCCCTCCCAACTTCCCTCAGAACTAAATCCGAATAATCCTTAATCTCCATCTCCCATTCTGGTCTGCCGCCAACATTATAAACAAACTTTTTTGCAAGCAAAAAAGTTTACTAAAAATGCTTCGCTGTTCTTTTGGTAAAGCTTTTCTTTCTAAGAAAAGGTTTGTTATGGCATAGTCGTTCATCTGGTAGGTATCTTTTATCGGATTCTCCTCCATTACGTCTTCGGTCATTACTCCTTCATAGTCACCATAAACCTCTGCACTGCTGAAAAACACCATTCTGAATCCCAATTTCTCCTGTAAT
Source organism: Candidatus Methanophagales archaeon (assembly GCA_021161765.1). GTDB lineage: Archaea > Halobacteriota > Syntropharchaeia > Alkanophagales > Methanospirareceae > QEXZ01. The sequence goes on from JAGGZZ010000204.1 coordinate 2,369, forward strand.
CGAATTATATGCTACGTTCCGATAGCGTTGGTTGCCCACAGGTTCTCATAATAGTCCTCGCCGTTCCATCTTCCGTATTCAGCCGCTAAATGATACACATAGTCAATTTTCTGCTTTTCAAATACCCTCTCCAGTTGTCTGTAATTTCTCACATCTGCCCTGATGTAATCATTTTTGTCTCTTCTGTGTTAATCTCGTGTAATCTTGTGGTTTTATGGCATTTAAATATTACTGTTCCCCCCTCTGTATATGGCTTTCCGGGGTCAACACATTGCATATACGCATGTTCTTCATCTTCAGCCATTGTCAATCCCAGCTTTACAGGACACCAGTCATGCTCCAATATCAAAGCGTAGTGGAGCAAAGTTGATAATGCGTGCGTGCATAGTGCATCGGTCTTCGCCAAAATGATTTCCGGATCGTCTATCACTATTTTATCGGTTGTGTTTCAAGATAGTTTAAAATTATAAAAAATCCTAAGGGAAACACCTCCAGCATGTTGGGTGCAGAGGAGGTGAATCCCAATGGATATTACGGTAT
>JAGGZZ010000226.1 GCA_021161765.1 Candidatus Methanophagales archaeon
CCCGGCATGGTCTTCTCCCTGTTCCTGCACCCGCGACCGTCGAGATATTGCGCCATTCTTCGCTGGTATCGCAGGGGGACCCGTTCGGGTCTGCTTCTGAATTGCTTACGCCCACGGGCGCAGCGGTATTGGCTCATTTTGTGCATCGGGTTGATTTGTCCCTTCCTCCTCTTCCATTCCGCATCGAGCACACGGGATATGGCGCCGGGTCGAAGGATTTGCCATCGCACTCGCCGCCTAACGTCTTGAGAGCGAGTCTATGTGAACTCAGTGAATCCTCGTCTTTATCTACTCCCCCTTCCCTACCCCTGTCAAGGGACGAGGTGGAAGTGCTGGAAACCAATGTTGATAACGTTACCGGAGAAGTACTGGGCAATCTGATAGAGGTGCTTATGGCGGAGGAAGGCGTGAAGGATGTGGCGATTACACCGGCGCAAATGAAGAAATGCCGAAGCGGGCACATAATTAAGGTGATTACGACATCGCAGGAAGCCGCGCGAATAGCGTACCGGATAATGGAAGAGACCGGCTCGCTGGGCGTTCGCAGTATGCAGGTTAAGCAGCGGTTCATTGCAAACCGGGAGCAGAGGAAGGTGAAGATAAGGCTAAAAGGCGTGGAGAAGGAAGTAGGCGTGAAAATAGGCACCGATGCCGCAGGTAACGTGCTTAATGTGGCTGCGGAATTCGAGGATGCGAAACGCGTTGCCGCCGACCTGAAAATACCACTAAAAGATGTGATAAAGCTCGTTGAAGAAACCGCGAACAGAACAGTGAAAACTGAAAAGTGCAAAAGTCAAAAATTCTAACCCTTTCTTTAAAGATTTTACATTTTTCAATTTGCACTCTCCATTTTGCACTTTTAAAATAGTGCCGGGGACGGGGTTCGGACCCGTGACCTCTGCATTATGAGTGCAGCGCCCTAACCAACTAGGCCACCCCGGCGTTGTTCATTTATTGTTGTATAATTAAAGCATAACCTCCTTCTATTTAAGGCACGGATTTACACTGATTTATTCTTTTTTGTTGGGCTGGCGGGCATGGGCATTTTTAACAGTATTGCTCGTTTCATCTTGTCTGTGTTAATCTGCGTTAATCTGTGTCAAGGATTTATTTTTTGTTCGTATCGCTTTCTTTTAATTCGCTACGCAGGTCCCCCATCGTGGCAATACGCTCTGCAACGGCGTCGTGCTGGTGTATGCTCTCTTCGTTTATCTGCTTTATCCCGATAATCGAGTCGTCAGGAAGTTCAGTGAACTTTTCTACCACGCGCTTCGCCATCTCACGCACGCAATCTTCAACGAACATCGTCTTTTTGTGCGCCATTTCTACTATCTTCGCCTCGTCCGGCCGCTTCAGGATTTCATACGTCTTGGCACTCATTGAACGCTCTATTATTCCTATTATACGCTCCATAGGGACTCTTATGTCATCTTCTACCTCAATTGAGATTATGCCCCTTCCTCTCTGATTATGCGTTGCCATGGGCACCGTATTCAAAAAAACATCTCGCTCTTCTTTTGGTATTCCCATCTTCGTTAGCTCTTCCTCTGCATTATCCCGCATCAGTTCCTGCGCGCAGGGGCATGCGGTCATCCCTGCCACCTCCGCTCCTATCTGCTTCCTTATCCGTACTCCCCCGTCAGGGTTACGAAACGCTCGCGCCTCGGCAAAGATAATCGCAGGCTCCTGGCATTGTATCTTCATCACCGGCGTCCTTCTTTTCAGCATGTACTCACTTCGCATTCCTATCTCCGCGGTAGAAGCGTAGTCATGGCGTTCGAGCAGCCGCTTCGCTACTTCACTGCATAATTCCTCTACCTCATATACCGGCGTGCTGATCGCTTCTTCCAGCACTTCGTACATCGCCTCGAAATTCCTCGACAAATTTGCCCCCTTTATGTTGCTCGGCAGGTCTACAAAGATATGAAAATCGGAAATAAGCACCACAGGCCTTTTACCTCCTGCTCGCGCCACCTCTACTAACTTCTTTACGCTCGTCACGCCTACCCTCGTTAGGTTTATCTTTATCTCCGGGCTCCCAGCTTGCACGTCAGGCAGTGGTAATGTCATGACTTGTATCTCTATCCTTAACTTAACTCCTTATTAAATAAATGAAATACAAAAACAAAAATAGAAACTTTTAAATGTGTTGATACCAAACATATCAGCGGTGATATAGAAAAAATGAATGCACAAACACCAAAACCTTTTGAAGAGGTTTTGGAATATCTTGAGGGGAAAAAGAAGATAGTACTAATGGGATGCGGTGGATGCGCTACGATCTACCATACCGGCGGTATAAAGGAGATAGATGAGATGGCAGAGAAACTAACGAAAGAGGGGAAGGAGATTTCGAAGATAGGACTGCCTTTCGGCCTGTTTACGTGCTTCCTTCCGATGAGTTCGATGGTCTTGAATGAGAACAAGAAAGCGATAGAGGACTGCGATGCGATGCTGATGATGAGCTGTGGAGATGGGCTGCAAGCGGTGCGCGGATACTTAGA
>JAGGZZ010000210.1 GCA_021161765.1 Candidatus Methanophagales archaeon
ATTGTCGCCAAATACAGGCTTAAAAAGAGTTTTACACCACGAGAACTGACAGAAAAGCTAAAAGAAGAAGCTTTTGCAGAAAAATTGGAAAAGGTAACAGAACTCTATGAAAAGAGAGTTTTCGGTAATGTAGAGCTAAGTGATGAAGAAGGAGAAACATATTTCAGATGGATAAAAGATATTTTAGGTGCATGCTAACGTTCAGGAGGGTAAGATAAGAGATGCGGCAGATATATGCCTTTTTGGTCTTTGCAGGTATTTTCTTGCTTATCCTTCCGATTTCGGTCCCGACGATAAAGACATCTGCGGATTTTAGTATGTTCAACACGGACTGGGATGGATGTACAGAATTTGCAAAGGTTTTAGTTGATAGAGGCAGACTTGCTCCGGTCTTGTATCCTTACAATACCATCAACTTCAAGGAGGAGGGTGTTTTAATCGTTGTGGGACCTGATATGGGTTTCTCATCACTTGAAATAGAGAAGGTGCGGGATTTTGTAGAAAAAGGCGGAACGGTATTTATCGCTGATGATTTCGGACGTGCAAATACCCTCTTAAACGGATTAGGAGTGAAGGGTAAGTTTTCTGATGAACGTTTAGGAGACATATTTTACAGTAGGAGCGCGGATTTCCCGGTAGTTGCAAGAATAGAAGACCCGCAGCTCGCGTATGACGTTAAAGGGCTCGTTTTGAATATACCTTCAGTTATTACCGGGTTGGAAGGGGGAGAGGAAGCAGAGGAAGGGGTTTTCTCTTCAAAAGTCAGCGTAGCAGGCGAAGAAGGGAACAGGAAGAGTTATCCCATTCTTGCAGAGACAAAATACGGTGCAGGAAGGGTAGTCCTGCTTTCCGACCCGGACATTTTAATAAACGATATGAATGCAGAGAACGTGAAATTTATAGACAATCTTGCAGGGTATCTCAGCCCGGGCTCTGGCTCCGGCGTTTTCTATTTCGATGACGTCCACCATTCTGAGTTCAATCCCTATTCAATCAGCACAATTTACATACACCGTGAACTTGACAGGGGAAAAGCATTCCAGATTTTTGCTTTCGTTGCGGCATTAATGATTTTTATAGAAAGCGGGATTGCGTGGACTGTTATTCACGGCATAGGAAGATTAATACCAGCACGAAAAGGAGATTTGGACACATTTGAAGGGTTGCCAGAACGAATAGATAAAAGAATACTTAAAAGAATAGTAAAAGAAATAAAAACAGGGTCAAAATTTGAATACGGTGATGAGGGGAATGAAAAAGGGAAGAGAAGGAAGAGAATTTATAGAAAGGCTAAAAGAGGAGGTCAGTAATGTAGTTGTAGGGCTGGAAGAAGTGACAGAGCTGCTGGCAGTTGCTCTGCTCTCCGGCGGGCACATCTCACTTGAAGGAATCCCGGGAGTTGCAAAGACGACCATTGCCAAGGCGTTCGCAGAAGCAATTGGGTTATCCTTTTATCGCATTCAATTAACTCCTGACTTGATGCCCGCGGATATTGTAGGGAGTGTGTTTTATAACCAGAAAGAGATGGAGTTCGGTGTGAGGAAGGGCCCGATATTCGCGAATATTGTCCTTGCGGATGAAATAAACCGAGCGACACCAAAGACGCAATACGCACTGCTCGAAGCGATGCAGGAGCATCAGGTTACAATAGAAGGAGCTACTTTTCCGCTGCCGAAACCGTTTCTTACATTAGCAACTATGAATCCCGTTGAGACCGAAGGCGTGTACAATTTACCCGAAGCTCAGCTCGACAGATTCATGATAAAAATCCAGGTTGGATACCTCGATAGAGATAAGGAACTGCTTTTACTGCGGAGGAAGGAAAAGAAAGAGTTCAATAGCGTGGAGAGAATAATGGACGGTGATGACGTCCTCGCGCTAATGAATAATGTGAAAGATGTTAAAGTAAGTGACACCATACTCAGGTATATATACGAAATCACATCGAGGACGCGGAACGATGACCGCGTTTTGCTGGGTGCGAGTCCACGTGCTTTGGAACACTTATTATTCGCTTCTAAATCGTTAGCTTTCCTGCGAGGCAGGGAATATGTCATACCAGACGACGTGAAGGAACTGGCATCACCGGTATTGAGCCACCGGATAATAATAAAGGGGGAACATGAGATGGACGGTTTCAAGGGTGTGGATCTGGTGACGGAGATTCTGGATGAGGTGGAAGTGGTCGCATAGCTTCCCGTATTAGCACTTCTATAAACCACAAGATTAAAACTAAAATGAAGCGAGAAGAAATCCTGTTGGTTCTGATTTTTCTGCTTTTTGTACAGGGGTATTTATTCAGGAATGTTATGCCGGCATTGCTTGGTGCGGTGATATTATTTTATTTAATATACCTTCGTGTGTCGTTTTCACCACGGATAGACACAGAGAGGGAGATAGCGAGGAAGTTGAAGGATGGAGAACGCGAGAAGGCGAAGTTAATAGTGAAGAACCGGAGCACAACCAAATTAAAATTAGACGTTTTTGAGCATTTACCCGCGGGATTTAAAGCTGATGAACCTTCGTTGTTTTTGAATGCGGGAGAAGAAAAGGAAGTGGAATATTTTATCACGCCTGTGCGTGGTATATACAGCATAAAAAGCCCGATGATAAGAGCAATGGATTTACGTGAACTTTATTACGAGGATTTTATGCCGAGTTCAGAATCCGCGAAAGAAATAGAGGTGTATCCAAACTTAGACAAGATAAGAGAAGAGACAAGGGCAGATGAGACATTCAAGTTCACTGAGGCATATCAAACTCTATTCGGGTTACAGACACTGGAATTAGATTCGCTGAGGGCGTTCCAGCCGGGGGACGAACGGCGTCATATAGACTGGAAGGCGACGACAAGACTCGGGGAACTGATAGTCAAGGATTTCTTGAAAGAAACAGAAGGGGACGTATATATCGTTTTAGACGCGGGGAAGGAGATGAGGAAGGGGATAAAGAACTCGAAAATAGATTTCGCTACTACTTTAACGCTTCAACTCGCCTACGCATTGAGAACGTCCCGTGCGGGATTGATAATATATGACGATTACCGGGTCAAGCGGATAGAAGCAGCGAGAACCAAAGGTGTGGAGCAGGTAGAGAAGATGGCGGCGTGGTTGAAGATAGGCACCATACCTGCAACTCTTATGGGGATAAAGTTGTCCATACCGGAGAAGAGGACAGAACTAAAAGAAAAAAGCAGGGAGTTCATCAGGAAGATAATGCCCACGGTAAAGGGTAAGAGGAGTTCTGCCACCGGATTGGTAGAAGCGATAAATTATTTGCCATCCACGGCTTTTTTGATCTTCATTGCTGACATCACGGCGAATACGGGCGAACTGATAAAGATGCTATTAAAGTTGAGAGAAGGGTACAAAATAGTGCTCCTGACCCCCAACCCCATTTTGTTTTATGACGAGACGCGACTGGACAGGGAGAAACTTATATGGCTCTATGACAGGTATAAAGAACGGGAAGAGATAATAAAGAAACTGAATGGAATAGTTACGACATTCGATTTGGGACCTTCAGACCTTCTGGAAACGATAAGAAGGAGAGGTGCGTTAGAATGATAATTTCGATGATAATAGCAGTGATTGCTGCGGCAATGGGAGGGCTGATAGGGGGACTAAGGATACCTTTGCTGTTTCTTCCCCTTATGTTTGTAACAGGAATTAAGAATAAGAAGGATATATTTCTCCTGGTGTTCTTTGTTTATGCGTTAGCGATTGGCTACGAATTTGCGGTATCGAACCTGTATGAATTGGATTTGGTTAAGGTGCTGAGTGTCACAGTACCGACGTTATTATTGCTTGATTCAGGGTTGAAGTTGCGATCAAAGGAAGAAGAGGCGGAGATAAAGACACTCATCTTTTTCATCATCGCATTTGTAATTGGGTGGTTCGTGAGGGAGATTTTTGTCGCTGCGGTATTGATTGCTCTTATATACGAGTTTTCAAGTGATAAGGCAAGAAGCGGTATTTTTGCTACACTTATCAGTTTTTCTTTGCTTCTCGCTGCGATTGTTCTTGGGCAGAATCTGCTAAATTTTGAAGGAGGAGCAGTGACGCAGGTGGTATTCATATCTGCGGTTAGCACGCTGATTGCACTGGTATTTTTCTGGCGGAAGAGGGATAGGGTGGAATTTGCGCCTTTGCCTTTGGTACCTGTTTACCGCTAAGCCCGCGGAGAACAGAGAGACTCAGGGGGTTATTTTCAGTCTCTTAGGGTCGGTGCACAACATTATGCCAAGTGCCTGTGCAAGGTTCTCTGTCCCACGAGGGTCAATGAAAGGAGAAATGAATAAACTCAGCCCTGGCGATAGCAGCTTGTTCTTCACGGTGACGCTCCAGTTCGCCCATTATGCCCCGCATTACTGAGCGAAGCGCGGGCTCAAGCTTCTCCACCTCTTTATAAAGTTCCACGCTGAATGCCATCCCTTCCTCAACTACCTCCTGACTGCTTCCGCATCTACAAATAGAAGATTACGTTTCGCTACTATAAATATGAAGTTGGCAGGTGACCGCAAATTACACAAGATATTACGATATATTTATATAGGGAGTAAAACAAAAATAAAGAAAGTATGAAAATAAAAACGTTGGCGGTCGTAATAATAGTGGCGATGGGCGTATTGCTCATTAACTTTAATATCGCGCTTGGAGCATCGGAGTCGGAAGTAGTGATAAACGAGTTCTTGCCAGACCCAGTAGAAACGCCTGAGAGCAATTACGAATTCATTGAACTCTACAACTATGGCGACACCGCAGTCAATATAACAGAATGGATACTTGAAGATGAAGTTACGCCACATACATACACAATTCCAGAAATGACGATAGAACCAGGTGAGTTTAAAATATTCTGGAGAAATGAAACAGATATAACACTTAATAACGATGCAGAAGGTGTATGGCTGAATGATAG
>JAGGZZ010000153.1 GCA_021161765.1 Candidatus Methanophagales archaeon
ACCTACGAGAACGAGATACCGATAACGAAGAAGAAATGCCATGAAATATATGGTGCGTGTTATGACTTCTGTCCAAGGACGAGTTTCGCCCCTTTTGAAGTAGAGAGAGCGGTATTTGGCGAGATAAGAACCGATAATCTGCTGGGGTACTACCAGGGCGGCATAATAACCGCGAGAGCGACTGATGAAGCGGTAAGAGAGCGTGCACAGGACGGTGGCGTTGTATCTGCATTGCTCGTGAGCTTGCTTGAGCAGGGCGAGATAGACGCTGCGGTGGTGTCAAAGACGTCAGAAAATTGGACGCCCGAACCTTTCGTGGCGACAAAAAGGGAGGATGTATTAGCTGCTTCCGGCTCGAAATACACGCAGTGCCCTTCGGTATCGGGCGTTGGCGATGCTCTTGAGCAGGGCTATAAAAACGTTGCACTTGTTGGGCTGCCGTGCCATATACAGGGAATGCGCAAGGTACAAATGTCGTCGGGATTTGACGTCGGTGCGGACCGCGTGAGGTTACTGATCGGGCTCTTCTGCTCTGAAACTTTTGATTCTCACTCACTCGAAAATAAGCTCATGGAGCTGGGCACGAGCATAGAAGACGTAGAGAAGTTCAACATAAAAAAAGGCAGTTTTATCGTTCATACGAAGGCGGGGAAGGAGATAAAGACACCGATAAAGACGATGCGTGACTGTATGCGCGAAGCGTGCGAATATTGCTATGATTTCGCAGCGGAGTTTGCTGACCTCTCGGTTGGTTCGATAGGTTCCGAGCTCGGATGGTCAACCGTGATAACGAGAAGCAAAGCAGGTGTGGAAATAGTGAAGAAAGCGAAAGCAGCGGGCGCGATAGAAACGAAGAAACTTTCGAAAGAGCAGGTGAAAGAAGTGCGGCGACTTGCTTCATTTAAGAAACGGGGGAACTTGAAGCATATCTACGATAAGTGTGAGCCCGTCGAAATACTGAATATGGAAGTAGAGCTCGAGATGCTGGAGCAGTTCTTGAACGTGGAATAAAATTTTGTGTTTGTTTAGCTAACCACAGATTACACAGATTTCCACGAGAAAAAGAAGAATATTGCCCCTGTTTCTGCACACAGTTGATTACTTTATCCCTTGTTAATCCCATTTCTTGTGTTAATCTTGTGTAATCCCGTGGTTTTTTACCATATCTCATAGCATTCTCGGGCTTTTGAAATATCCCTTCTCTTTCTTTGGTGCATTCCGCAGCACTTCCGACTGACTTAAACCCTCCTTCGGTTCGTCTTTCCTTACCACGTCTTTTATCCCAATTGCGTTATAGGTGGGCGCTACATCTTCAGTGTCTAACTCATCCAGCACGGCGAAATAATCCAATATCGAGCTCAGTTGCTTCTCAAATAGTTCCTTCTCCGCTTCACTCAACTCTATCCTTGCCAGCCATCCTATATGCTCTATTTCCTCTTTTCGTAGCATAAACTTTTTTGCTCCGCAAAAAACCTTTACTAAACACTTTTTCTTTTTACAAAAGAAAACCTGTACTAAAAGAAAAAACTATTTAATTGTTTCTTGTCTTACTTGACCTTTCTCTTTGGATTTGGAAATTGGGATTTACTTGGGATTTGGTAGTATTTGACGTTGGGATTCATTCTAAATCCCCTGCTTTTCCTATGTACGTCCCATCCAGCAAATACACTTCCATATCCTCTAATCGAAGAAGCTTCGAAGCTATGGGTCCCAGAAGCCTTTTATTCGGCGAATTAAACGTGATGCCACCACATATATCATTAAACGCAGGCGTTATTATCACCCATGGGTCATTCCAGCCGCTTTTCCTTAGCTCCGGGTAGTGCTCCTTTACCGCGTCATAATCGCATTTGGCACGAACCCATACCGGTTTCATGCTCGTATAATGCGAGTTTTTACTTACAAGTCGTATCCTCGGATGATTATGCCCAATGAGTATATATTTTGCAGAGAACAAGTCTTGTACGGGCCATGAATGCCCATGTGTGTATCCTACGCCGTCAAGTAAGAATCCTCTCGTGCTTTTAGTAGATACCTCGTGCTCTGGCTTGCGTTCTGGTTCTGTTACTTCGGGGAGCAGTCTGTTTAAATGACCATCATGGTTTCCTTTAACCACGTACACCGGTGCATACTCAGCCAGTCCAGCTAAGAAAAACGGCACTTCTTTTCTGTCCATCCACGATATTTTCGGTACTGCATGCTTCACGTCGCCCAATAAAACTATCACGTCAGGCTCAGCCGCTTTTACACACTTTATCGCACGTTCCAGCAATTTCTCCGTTTGACTGCCGATATTTATCCCTTTTTCTCTTAGCTCTGCTTCTATACCTAAATGCAGGTCTGCAATCACCAACGTTTTAAATTCGTTCTCCACAACCATCGCGGGTTCGTCTATCAATGATCTTAGCCTCGTGCCCATTTTTATAACCACTAAGCCCTTACAGGGCTTGCGGGGTCAACGGGGCGGAGCCCCGTTAGATTACACAGATTCTCACAAGAAAATATAAGTTTCTTTGGTCAAGCTTTCTTTATTAAAGAAAGGTTGTTGATGAAGATATTAAAAAAGAGGATAAAGGATAAAAGAGCAGGTAGGAAAACAGGTGAAGTTTCTCTAATCCCTGAATCGTTAGACGATTTATGGCACCTCAAGCACGTAATAGAAGCGGGGGACCTCGTTTATTCGCTTACGTATAGGCGGCTGGAGGGGCTGACCGATAAGATAAGACCGGTTAAGACGGAAAAAAAACCGCTTAGATTGGGCATAAGAACGGAAAGTGCCGAGTTTCACAAGTTCTCCCACCGATTACGTATAAAAGGTGTGATTGAGCGCGGGCTGGATACGGAACTGGGCTCTTATCATACGTTTAATATCGAGCCCGGCACGGAGCTTTCCATCGTCAAGGCATGGAAAGAACACCAGCTAAAGCGTCTAAAAGAAGCGGGAAAAGTCGTGGCTTCTCCGGATGTGATCATAGTCACCATAGAGGACGGAGAAGCAGTTGCCGGTGTGGTGAGACAGTATGGTGTGGATGAGCTTTTTTCTATAAGATGCAGTTCGGGAAAAGGCATGGGTCGGGGCGATGAAAGTAAAAACGACTTTTTTTATGACGTGCTGAAGCAATTAAAAAACTCCTTTGTTTCGTTGGCTGCGGAATCGGTAATCATTGCAGGGCCGGGTTTCGTAAAAAACGATTTCTTTGCTTTCTTAAAGGAGAAGGATACGGAATTAGCGAAGAGAGCGAGGACGGAGCAGAGTTCGAGCGTCGGCACGGCGGGATTTATAGAAGTATTGAAAAGAGGCGCTGTGGAACGGTTAAAAAAGGAGGAGAGACTGACACGAGAAGTCAAGCTGCTTGATAAGCTAATGGAAGAGATAAGCAAGGAAGAGGAGGGAGGGAAGGCGGTATATGGAAAAGCCCAGGTGAGAAATGCGCTGCAGTACGGTGCGATAGAAACGCTGCTGATTAGCGATGAAAAGCTCATGGCGTCGCGGGTAGGAGAGGAGGAGGAAAAGGAAATAGAAAGCTTGCTTAGAGATGTGGAAAGAAAAAGGGGAAAAATAGTGGTGTTCAGCACGGAGTTCGAGCCAGGCAAGAGGTTAAACGGATTGGGTGGAATTGCAGCACTATTGCGGTTCAAGATATGATTTTTTTATAATAGCTATTAGCGCCTTTTACAAGGAGATTGCCATAGCCGCTATACTGATGACAACGATAGGGGACGCCTCCGCAGCAATATTCGGCAAGAGATTCGGCAGGACATGGATACCAAAGCTGAAGGACAGGGCTGTTGAAGGTTGCACGGCGGAGTTTATCGTGGACCTGCTCATAGGGTTCGTCTTCCTGCACTCATACTCATGGCTGGTAATACTGGTGATGGCAGGGACGGCGACAATAGTCGAGACAATAGTCAACAAGATAGACGATAACCTTTTAATTCCGTTGTTCTCAGGCTTTAACGCCCAAATCCTCACTTACATAATTTCTTTGGGATACCTGTCCTTTCTGTCAGTATGAATGCTTACCGCCGAGATCGCGGAGAGCGCTGAGATGCAGGATGCAGGATGCAGGATGCAGGATGCAGGATGCAGGGTACAGGATACAGGTCAGAAGTCAGAGAACAGAAGTCAGAATTCTGTTTTCTGTCCTCTGTTTTCCATTTTCTGTCTTCTGTGTTAATCTGTGTAATCTTGTGGTTATAAAAAAGAAAAACAAGAATAATCTCAAGTTTCTGCTACTTCCCGTAACTCTACTTCTTCTAATCCTGATAATACACAATATCGGGTTCGCAAACCTGTACAGCACAATAGTGAGAGCTAATTTGGGCTACCTTATATTAGCTGTGGTGCTTCAAGCTTCCTCCATCTTGGTGAGGAACTTAAAGTGGCAGATATTCGTGAACGGCATAAAAAAAGCGCCCTTCTTTTCCCTATTAGTCATGTTACTTGCCGGAAGCTTTATGGATACCTCCACACCCGGACCGCAGGTCGGGGGAGGTCCACTAAAAGCGTACTTCCTGTCGAAGAAGATAAAGGTAGACAAGGCTACCTGTCTCTCTACGGTTTTGGTAGAGAGGATTACCGGGGTAGGCGCTCTGGCTTTCTTTGGAATAGGTTCAATGCTCTTTGTCCTTATATTCATCCAGAACGTATCTCTGATAGTGAAGATGCTACTGGGGTTCGTGCTGGTTCTTATCATCGGTGTGCCCATCGCAGGTTACATCCTGAAGGAGAAGTACGAAGGGAAGAGCTTCAAGGGAAAAGTTATCATCTCAAGAATCTACTACTTCGGTCCGTTTTCCTTCCTCAGGAAGAGGTTCAAGACACTGCAAACCGTTGACGATTACGTCTCTCTGAAGCTAAGGGAGTTTGCCCAAACATTCTCGAAGCTGTCGCACGACAAGAATAAGGTCGGCGTGAACGTTATCCTGGCTTTTGCCGGCTGGATACTGATTTTTGCGAGCACTTACGTGCTTTTCTTTGCCCTCGGTCATCACGTCTCTTTCTGCTTGTATTAGCGGTGACAAAAATGGTTTTTATTCCTCATTTGTAATAATTGCGGTAAAAAGCATCAAACCAATATTTAGGTCATGCTGATTCTACCGGTGAACGTTTGGCGTGGTCTGAGAAGCACTTCTTATATAGACGCTACATACGCTGTGATTCGTTTTAATTCCACCTTTCCACGATTAAATTCATTTATAACCCGGTCAATTCTCTGCAGTTCGTCATAACTCACTACCTTCTCGCCACATTTATCGCAAACCTTTGCATGGACGTTTTCAATAACTAATAACTCACCACCCAGCCATATATCTTCTTTTACCGCTGTCTCTTCCAATTCTCCCCCACAAATAGGGCATAATTCTTTTGCTTTCATCTTCTTAAGGATAAATAATATGCTGTGATTAAATCCAAACTTTTATGTTGACTAATTAGATAGATAGGATACATTCCTCATTTAAAAAGCTCCTTCTACCACCTTCACCTCCTCCTCCGTCAGCCCGTACAAATCATAAACCAGCCGGTCAATCTGCGCATCAACAATCTTTATCTGCCGTTCATAAAGCTCTTTATCGCGCTCCATTCTCGCCTCATGATATTTCTTCTGCAGTTCGAGTATGTTATCCACCAGAGCTACGAGTTTATCGTGCTGGACTTTTTCAGTGGGATTAGAGAAATCTATCGTGCGGATTGGGAGTTCCACCATGTACTGATAAATGAACCTTAAATAACCACCTCTATATGTAGAAGCTATACTTTTGTAAAAGAAAGTTATGAGGTTCGAATTCAATATACCAAGTAGATACCTATCTCCTTTTGATATGATATAAGCTGTATTAACACAATAACATTTTCCCTCGCTATCCATTGTGAAGTTACCCTGCATAGAAATGTCAGGTACCAATATTTTAGGCTTTTCAAATTCGAGGTAATAGTCAATAGAATCTTGGATTTCATACCATTTATAATTCCCTGGTTTCCTACCCGGCCATTTTTCTTTATTCCAATTTTCCGGTTTTGGCATGAGTTTTTCTTTAAATTGTTTCAGATAGGATTCTATAGCTGGATATTCTCTGATATTTACTCCTCTTCGCGTAAAAATGAGATATTTATCTGATTGTGGCGGCTGATACCGTTTTATGTCTTTACCTGCAAGAAATGGCTTGATCAGTTCCGCACTTTTTGGATCTTCTGCAATAAGTTTATCACAAATTGAAGAGTCGATTACAAAAGCCTCGTTTAATCCCGTTAGGACTCCTCGATAAATTTTATCAGGCACATATTCACCCAATGGAATGCCTGTTTTACGCAGTTTATTTAGTAAAGCCTGCGTCTGCTCATCGACCAGTGACCAACCACTATCCACTAGTTCGTCTTGACTCACCGCATATTGATGCTCTTTAACATAAGCCTCAAGAGTTGGGAACTCCAGCGTTTCGACCTTGGTCACCCCAAATGTTGAACGGGGTTTCCCGTTGGAAATCCGCATGATGCAAGGGTAAGTTGTGGTGTTCTTAAACACTGAAAGGTCGCCAAAATCGACAAACTCCTCGACCCGCTTTGTTTTAAGCCACTGTCGGAGTTGTTTCCCATAATTTGCACGCATCCATTTATTGGCAACGATTATGCTGAACAATCCTTTAGAACTGAGCAAAGAAACACCTCTTTCGATGAAATAGGCATACAGATCGGCAGTTCCTTGATACACACGATAATGAGCTTTGAAATATTCTTTCTGCTCTTTCAGTAGTTCTTGCCGTACATATGGCGGATTCCCAATCACACAATCAAACCCCCCATGCTTCATAATTTTCCCAAACCCTTTCACATCGTCATCCCAATCGAACACATTGACCCGCCTCATCTCCTCCTCGTCGAACAGAGTCGCCTGCCCCGTACCGTAAAAATCCGGTCCAATCA
>JAGGZZ010000145.1 GCA_021161765.1 Candidatus Methanophagales archaeon
GTTTTATAAAAACTAAAAACGAAATCAAATCACCTTGTCTTTGGATTCTCTCTTGAATTGCTTTCAAATCTACTTTTTTCTTAAACAATAAGCTCCTCCCCCAACCTCGTATCATCCAACTCCTCACCCCATCTTTTGAAATCCATCCATAGTATAACGGTAAAGAAGGAAAGGATAAGAAGATAAATTGCAACAATCTTAAGTGTATCAAGCATCAACCTGTGATAAACACTTTTTATCTCATTTTCAAACCCTTCCACCTTCTCCAGTTCTTTATCCTCGTGCTTCTCATATATTTTTTTCGCCGTCTCAAACGAATCCCTCGCTTTTAGTATATCCATAAAAGCATGGAGATCGCCAAAAAATCCAGAAGGAGGATTTTTTGCATTATAAAGATGTGAACTTGCTTCGTCAATAAATTCCGATGCCCTTTCCGTATCCCTTGTATATATCCATTCGTCTCTTCTTGACGCGAACTCCATCCTGCTTGCATCGCTTAGCGTGTATATACCGCCTTTTTTATATGAAAAAGAACTTATATTCTCATATTCGATCTTCAGCTTTGTCTCTTTCTCGTTCCTTGAAAGAGTCTCAAAGAATTCCCCCTCTCCTCTGTAAAATCGTTCGAGTGCATGCTCTGAAAGCATGGGTATTTCATTATCTTCTGCTGCGATGTATCCGCTGAGCGCATTTATGGACATATTTATTCTTTCTGCGGTTTCAATCGCTTCTATATGGTCTGAGGGAACGGAACTTTTGCTTAAATAAGCGATTCCTTCAAAATCATCAATAATTCCGAGCAGAATGTCCACCCACTCCTTTGTACCCCAGGTCACATCCTTACCTTCCATCCCCTGTATCACCGCTTGTGTCTTTGCCTTTGCAAGATATAACTCACCATAATCGTCAAATAATTCGGGCTTATCCACTGATATTATCTCTTCAAGTAGCTCCCTCTTCAGCTCATCTGACCCTGCCGCGGGCGTGGAAAAAGACAGGGTATTGAATATGATTACGGTTAGTATTAATGTCGTTAATGTAATCAGTTTTCGTTTTTTCATCAAAATAAATATATGGCATACAGGAATTAAAAATAATAGAATTAGAGTTAGCTTTAGCAGATATGATTTCCGAAATAATAGCAAAAGAGGAGAAAACGAAAGTAGAAAAAGGAATAATATGACACACCTATTCATCGGAATAGGAAACGCAGGGGGAGCAATTCTCGACACTTTACTGGAATATAAAGAGGTGAGAAGAGCCAAGCCCAAGCCAATCGTTATCAAGCCCAAGCCCGAATCGGAAAAAGAGAGCGATAAGGATGATAAAATAGAAGCGACTCTAAAGAAAGTAAAAGGCGTGGAATTCGCCTTTTTATTCTCCGGACTTAGTGATAGTGACGCACTGCCTCATATAGCAGAAACACTGACAGGGCTAAACATAAAAGTATTTCTTGTTGCCATTTTGCCTGCGAACAGGCGAGAAAAAAGAGAAGAGATGATAAATGCAGATTATTCAATGGAAAAGCTAAAAGAGCATGTGAACTCGTTTATAATCGTTGATAACCAGAAGATAGCGCATCTTCCTAATTTCGAAGATTATTATCCCCAGTATAACAAGTATATCGCATCCTGTATCGCAGACATTCTTATTGGGACATCACGACCCGGTTCGTTAGCCGAGGAGATGCAATTGTCTATGCCTATGGATGAGGTCATAAAGGCTTTATCTTTTGATAATGAGCCCGGATACGTGGCTTTATCCAGGGCTTCGGAGCTTACGAAGGGATTATGGGGGTATATCTTCCCATTTCTGAGGCACAAACCCCTTGACCTCGGAACACTTCTTCATGTTTCATTAGATAAGCTCAGCGTTTCCAATGCACCGATAGGTGGTGAAAAGAGCATCTCCTTTCTCCGAGTCCCGGAATATTATATTATGAGTAGAAGTGTGGATAGGGAGCTAATAGAAGAATTCATGCTCTCGTATTCAAAAGAGTGCCATCTGGCTGTATTCACTACAAAGCGAAATATAGCAGCGATAACCAATTTGTTCACCTATAAGTTCGACCAACTGGAAAGACTGAAGGAGATAAGGAGGCTTGCGTATGAAGGGGTATAGAATATTTATTCCACTTGCTCTTTTAGCATTAATTGCCCTCGGCATCTTCATACTTTTCAATACCGGCTCTGACCTTGCAATAACTATTATACTCATCTTTATCCCAGCCGCAATAGGTGTATCGTTCTTAGTTCGATACCTCGTTACGGTAAGGAAGAGAAGCATAAGAGAGAAGGTGATGGAGCGGGACATCGAGGGGATTGCAAATCGGTATGTAGAACAAATGAGTATTTTATACGATTTTGAAGATAAATATGCGATAAGCACAAAAGAATTCAGGAATGAGTTGGAGAAGGTAAAAGAGGGTTTATTTGAGCTGGGATGCGAGGTAAACGGAAGGATAAGAATAGAC
This sequence comes from Candidatus Methanophagales archaeon, assembly GCA_021161765.1. Lineage (GTDB taxonomy): Archaea > Halobacteriota > Syntropharchaeia > Alkanophagales > Methanospirareceae > QEXZ01. Next base: position 2,474 of record JAGGZZ010000145.1, read on the forward strand.
AGAGCGAAGCTCAGGAAAGTGGTTTTTGCAGACGTTGAATGGGTGATTAAGATGTTTGAGGGCATAAAAGACAGGCATGAGGTCGTCCTTTATTCTCGGATGATAGATAAATGCAGAGCCTATTTGGGAAGTATAAAAGAGCTTGAAAACGCAGGGTATGAGAATATACGAGGTCAGATAGAGCGGATGGAATCCAGGATAAGAGAGAGCGAAGGTGTAGAAGTGGATTCGCTTGAGCTATCCATGTTTATGAATGGAATGGCTTCAATCCTGGAAGAGGCGCTGAGAATCTGTTTGCGGGATGCACATAGTTTAGAAGTGGAAGGTAGAGAGAGTGCGAGAGCAGATACAGCCAGAATCAGAACAGATATAAAAATTGTCGAGCACAGCATAGAGCATGGAAACTACGAAAACGCATCAAAAGTATTGAAAAGCGTGATTGAAAGATTGGTAGGGGTGTTGAAGGATGCGTTTGATATGTATAAAGCTCAAGCGCTTGAGCTGACAAACATAGTAGTTGAAATTTCGGATAAAGAAGAAGAGAAAAAGGAGATGGAAGAGATGAGGAAAAGCATAGAAGCGTGCATGTTGCCTTCACAGATGCGAAAGCTGCGGGGGTATGGTGATGCGCTCATAAGAAAATCCATTTCCGCTCTGGAAGCGGTTTATAACAGGATATTCGAGATTGAGGGGGAAATACTGAAGGATAATCCGGCGACGGAAGTCTATCCCGTGGAATATTGGGCAAAGGATAAGCTTGGCGAGATTGAGGAACTTAGGTCAATGCCCGCTTCGGATATAAAGGGATTTATTCATAGATACCGGCTCTTAGCTTCGGATGCATATTCGAGGTTGATGTATGATTCCGAGAGGTTAAAGTATATAAAGGCAAATTTTACATTACATGAATAGAATTCTATTTAAATCAGTATGCCAAAGGCAGGGTTAAGAAATTTTCACCGGTTTTCCTGAAAATATTCAATCCCTGCTTTGCCTGCTTTTGCAATTTATTGTCGGAATGACTATATTTATATAACCATGAAAAGATAGAGTAATTTTATACCACATGTTGACAAAAGCTGTAACTTACGCGGACCTCAACGCAACTTTTCGGAAGGGATTGAGAAACGGCAACTGGAGAAAGCTGAGATTCCTGGATAAAGCACTTTTCAGAGCTGCAATGGGGTATGCGAAACGCGGTAGAAGCATAGTTAACGGATTGCTTGTAGAGAAGCTGTTGGAGCTTGCTGCGAGGTTAAAGGAGACGAGAGGTATGAGAATATTTAAGAGGGGATTTGAAAAAGCGGTTGAGATGCTCGAAAAAGGAGATGAAAAAGGAGTGTTTGTATGGGCGCCTTCATTAAGGTATTGGCTGAAAGACCCGGGTTATGTCTTCTGGCTGGGGACGGTGAGGTGGAGATGAAGAGTAGAGACACAGATTTACACAGATTTACACAGAAAAGGGAATTTAATTTAGTACAAAAATAAGATTATGGATAAGGGGAGATAAGGCTAAGGGCAAATGGCTAAGGGCTAAGGGCTAAGGGATAATGACTGATTGCAAACATGAATGCTGCGGTACTGCGGAAAAAGTATGGTTACCATACGAACTTGAGGGAAGAAGTAGAGGGTTGAAACCACATTCATATTGCATTCTCTGCGGCGTTGTGAAAGATATGTCATCTAAAAAGAAGGCGAAACGAATGGGATATTACACGAATATACTCGCACGGCTGGGAATCACAAAGGTTCAGATACGACTTATCGCGAAAGAACTGGAAAGAATTCAAGATTTTGATGGCGTCAATTCAATGACGAGAAGACAGCAGGAAAAACTATTCATTAGAGCAGTCAAAAAATATAGCAAAGTGAGAGAGGATACGATAAGGGCATTTTTGTAGTTTGCGGACAGGATAGTGCCGAATCGGAATTGAGCGAGCGCTGCGCTGCGGTGATAGGAAGGTACGGCACTGGTCAGCGGAAGCTACAGCTAAATAATAAAAAACCACGAGATTTCACAAGATTGACACAGAAGAGAGAATAAAAAGACAAAAACTGGAGAAATAGATGGACATAAAAGAACTCATTGAGATGGGAGAAACGCAAAGTGTGGAATTCAAAGAATCTCTGAAATTGCGAGATGAAATCGGGGAGACCGTTTCCGCATTCTCAAATTCTGATGGTGGGACAGTCATAGTTGGAGTTTCTAATAAAAAACCATACCTATAAAAGAGTGGGAAAGACAAATCAGATGATTTCTGCTGCGGAAATAAGAAAATTAGCAAGGGAGGAAAAGAGGAGATTAAGCTGGGACGAGCAAATTTGCGAGAAGACATTTCTTGAGGATATTGATGAAAAGAAAATAAGATGGTTTGTCAGAGAAGCGGGAAAACAAAGGAGATTGAATATTTCTGAAGATGCGCCAATTGATGAGGTATTGGTGAAATTAAAGCTGTTGACGGATAGGAAACTAACAAATGCAGCAGTTTTACTTTTTAGTAGAAAATCTAAGTTTTTGCAATCAGAAGTAAAGTGTATAAGATTTTCTGGAAATGAGCCTATTAAGCCATATATTGATTTCCAGACATTGGAAGGAACAGTTTTTGATCTGGTGGACGGAGCAGAAGATTTTGTCCTTAGAAATATCAAAAAATCCATCTGGCTTATTCCCGGGCAGCTTCAAAGAGAGAAAAAATATGAGTATCCGCCTGATGCAATAAGAGAAGCGATTGTTAATAAAATTGGCGGGGGGAAAAGGAATTTGAGATATGTTTTGATACAAAATGCGGCAAAAATGCAGCAAAAAATGCGGCAAAAAGGAGATTGAGAGACTTTGCAAGGCATAAATTATGGGCATGCGTATTTGGCGGCGGATTTCGAGAAAATCTGGAGGTGTGAAAAATAAATGCCCGAACTATCAGTCGTAATCCCGACAGGGAGGATTACATAAGAGCAGATGTTCGAAACTACCGACAGTTGGAAAGAGCGTTTGATAAGTGGGAATTTGACTATGTATATCCTTTAGCGGCGGAATACGGACGGTGGAAAGGTGAGGATTATTATGAGAATTTATGGCAGACCAATGCTATCGGAACGAAGCATATAATTCGATTGCAAGAAAAACTAAAATTCAAAATGATATTCTTCAGCAGTGCAGAGGTTTACAGCGACTACGAAGGAATAATGACTGAAGACGTCATGATTAACAACCCGATAAAGGATACCTATCGGATGAACGATTATGCCATAACAAACCTTTTCTTATGTGGGGTTCCACCCCACGACCCCGCAAGCCCTGTAAGGGCTTAAAGAAAAGCTTTATCAAAAGAAATAAAGGCAGGAGAGGCAATAAAAAATGGGCGTTGTTAAAGCGAAGGTTAATTTGCCCGGTTCTTTTTTGGCGGCGATAAAAGTCGGAGAGGATGAGCTTGACTTGTTCATAAGGCGTTCACTGGCGGTGGAGCTTTACCGAGAAGGTAAGTTATCACTTGGAAAAGCAGCAGAAGTGGCAGGCATAAGGAATAAGTGGGAAATGTTGATGTTGCTGAATGAAAAGGGAGTGTCAATAGATTATACTGCTGAAGATGCGGAGAAAGATTTAAAGACATTAAAAGAAGTACTGGGACACTTTTCTTTATAAAAGAAACCTGTGCTAAAGAAAGAAAATCAAAAAAGGGGTTGTGTTAATTCTTATTTTAGATACAATGAAAATAAACTGATTCTGGAGGTGTTTAAGATAAAAATGAAAATTTACCTTGATACTTGTGTCTATTGTAGACCTTTTGATGACCAATCACAGGATCGAATTGAAAAGGAAACGAAAGCATTCATTGAAATAGTGACAAGTATAACGAAATTTATGGGGGATAGGAGGATATGGCAGTAGCAACGGATAGTGCGAGTGTGAATGTAAAAGCATTAGAGGATTTAATGAGGGAGGGAGCCAGAGCATTGATAGACCGGCTAGGATACGCAAATGCCGCACGGTTCATTGCGATATTGGGCGGAGAAAGGGATTCCGTTATAGATATACGAGAAAAAAGAATGAAATCTGATATAGATGAGATAACAGAGCGGATAAAAAGGCGAAGATCAGACCATGGCAGTTTGATTATCGAAAATGTTTAAGAAGAAGCGAGATACCTGCAGTTTGTGGAATTTAAAAAAGAGGGATAAAAATGGCTATAGAAACTGAATATGAAGGAAAAGTTGTATTGGTAACAGGCGGTGCGGGCTGCATAGGAACGAATCTATGCAAGAAGTTAGCGGAATTGGGAGCAGGGAAAGTGATAATCTTAGACAATTTATCGAGTGCATACGAGTGAAATATTCCGGAAGGAGAGAATATAAAATTTGTAAAGGGGCAACATCTTAGACGATGAGATGCTGAAGCGCGTGTTTAAAGAGAAACCTGATTATGTATTCCATTTAGCCGCGCATTTTGCAAACCAGAATTCAGTGGATAATCCAGAGAAGGATTTAATCGTGAATGGGATAGGAACGTTAAAAGTGTTGCAATATGCGAATCTTATAGGAGTAAAAAGATTTGTTTACTCATCTTCGGGATGCGGGGTTTACGGACTGGACTCGAAGATGCCGTTTGAAGAGCATGATATATCCATCCGTTTGCATACACAAACTTTTCTTTCAAAAAGAAACCTTTACTAAAGAAAGAAAGCAGCAATGGGAATAAAGGAAGAAGCAGTTGGAGAAGCTATAAATCTCGGCTCGGGCAAGGAACACGGGGTTATAGATATGGCACATAAGGTGAATGATATTGCTGGTAATGAGGCGGGGGTATTATACGTGGAAAGAAGAGACTGGGACGTTAAGCACAGGCTTCTATCCTCTATCGAGAAGGCAAAGAGGCTATTGGGTTACAAGCCGCAAATGGAATTTGAGGTGGGATTGAAGAAAGTGCATGAGTGGTTTACTGAGAACCGGGAGAACATAGAAAAAAGTGCAGAGTTTTAGAGTGGAATACCATGGACACTGTAAGAGTTGCCATATCGAAAAGTATCTGCTTAAGATGCCGTCAAATCGAATCTGGATTGATTACGATGAAGATGCTGATGTATTGTATAATAATTTCAACATGTCAGCAAAAACAATAACTTACATGAACCTCAACGCAACTTTTCGGAAGGGACAGAGAACCGGCAACTGGAGAAAGCTTAGATTCTTAGATAAAGCGTTATACAGAGCAGCGATGGGGTATGCGAGATATGGTAGAAGCATAGCCAATAGAATGCTTGTGGAGAAGCTTTTGGGGCTTATAGAAAGGTTAAAGGAGACGAAAGGCATGAGAATATTTAAAAGGGGATTTGAAAAAGCGGTTGCGATGCTGGAGAAAGGAGAAGAAAAAGGCGTGTTTCTCTGGGCGCCGAGGCTAAAGGATTGGCTGAAAGACCCAGATTATACATTCTGGCTGGGGACGGTGCGGTGAAAGGGAAGAGGACAGACGGAATGGAAATAAGAGGAATAAAATGGAAGGCAGTGATGAGCAGCCTTATGGCATAGAAATCGGCGAAAAATCAATCAATGTGGGTTGGATTTGGGAAAGGGCTAATAAAAAGGAGTTCCAACTTACAGGACACGCTCATAAAGAGCGGCAAGAAGAAATTATTGAAACAAAAGAGATTAGAGAAGCCTTGGTGAGCTGTGAAATATTAGAAAACTATCCAGATGATCCAAGAGGACCAAGCTGCCTGGTATTGGGATATTCAGGAAGTAGAGCAATTCATGTTGTTTGTGGTCGGACGAAAGGTGATTGGCTTTTGGTCATAACAGTTTATATACCAAGACTACCTAAATGGATAAATGAAAGAAAGAGGGCAAAGCGAGGTGATAAAGATGTCGCATAATTATGGAGATTGTTATTTCTGTGGAGGGGAAATTGTTGAAAAGATTGTCGAACTTGAATATCGCTGGAAAGGGCAATTATACATCATAGAAGGGGTTCCTGTGGGTGTCTGCCAACAGTGTGGTGAGAAATACTTTACTGCTCAGGTATCAGAAGCAATAGACAGAAGTGTAAAGGCAAAAGAGATCAAAAGAATTGTTAGCATCCCAGTCAAAGAATTTAAACCGGTAGAAGCATTATAAGTTTAGACTGAAGACAAATACGAAGTGATAAGTGATAATCGCGGATGATATTCTACCGAACAATACAAAGGTATATATAACCCTTAAGCGGTAAAGTAAATCACCATGCTAACAAAAGCAATAACTTACGCGGGGCTCAACGCAACTTTTCGGAAGGGACAGAGAAACGGCAACTGGAGAAAGCTGCGATTCTTAGATAAAGTGCTATACAGAGCTTCGCTGTGGTATGCGAAACGCGGTAGAAACATAGCCATGCCGTCAAGTTGGTCTTGCGAACCAATAGATAATGCAGTCATTTTAACATACGACAGCATAGCCTGTGCCTGAAAAAGCCCATAGACAATAAAACGAAAACTTTATATGTGTA
>JAGGZZ010000149.1 GCA_021161765.1 Candidatus Methanophagales archaeon
GATAGCCGCTAGTCCAGCCCAGTCAATTACTCGACCTCTTACGGGTCATGCTCAATACGGGCCAGCCGATGCACATCCACCTATTATAGCAATAAACTCAAAAAAAGTTTTTCATATCGTCAATTACAGTTTTTACATGCTCCGCCGGGGATTTGAACCCCGGTCGTGGGCTCGAGAGGCCCGCATGCTTGGCCGAACTACACCAGCGGAGCCTTGTATATGAAGAATAACTTCTCCCTATTTAAGACACAGATTTACACGGATTTACTCTTGGCACATGTTCTTTCCTTCTTTAGAAAGAAAGAGTTATTCCTGCTATTTAAACCTTCGCTCAATAAACGCATCGCACACCTCATCCGGCTTGTCTCGCATCGCAACTACTCCCTCATCAATTAATATCGCTTCGTGTGTAAGCTCTCGGATTACGTCAAGCTGATGGCTCACGACCAGCATGGTCGTGTCGAACTCACGATTCAACTCTTTCAGCGAATTCGTCACCACACGTAGCGAAATCGGGTCTATGTCGCCAAAAGGCTCATCCAATAGCAGTATTTCACAGTTTGATGCCATAAGAGTGGCAATTGCAAGCCTTATCTCCTCACCCACGCTCGTCTCAGAAATGTAACGGGTGAATATGTCTTCAGGTAGGTTCACTGCTTTAAGGTATGGTTCAGCAGCTTTGAACGCTTCCCTCACCGGCAGTTTGGGAAACAGGTCATCCAGTACGTCTATTTCAAACCCTAATTCCCTGAGCCGTCCTTTCGCCTCTGCCTCCGGTAAGTCCGCAAGTCTTAAAAGAACGTCCATTGTGACGTCACTTATTCCAAATTCCTTCGCCTTTGCCATCGCCTGGTTTATCATCTCTAACTTCTTCAACCCGATTTTACGTGCAAATAAGTCCTGAACGAGCTGGTACGGTGGAAGCGCAAACTCCTGATGAATAATGCCTAATTTGCTCCTTGCTTCTATTGACCTTTTACCGTATTCCGCGATGTTGGCAAAATCCACTGTCCCTATTCTTATCAGTATGTGGCCCCTGTCCGGCTTTTCAAAACCGCCTAATAACCTCATTAATACCGTCTTCCCCATTGCTGAAGGACCTATTATCCCCAGTATCTCACCCCTTGGAATCTTAATATTAATGTCCTGCATTTCTATTGTTCTTATCAATGTGTGATGTGTAACCATGTCATATTTCTTCCAGGCACCGTCAATCCAGACCACCGCGTTCTTTTCGTCTTTTATCGGAGCTAACGGTTTTACGGGCTCAATAGGAGCTAAGAAGTGCTTAATTACGGTTTCTGTATCCCCGTCCTCTACTACCTTCCCTTTGTCCATCATGAGCAGTCTATCGCAGAGATACTGGTGCACTTCGGGCATGTGCGAAATAAGTAAAATACTGATGTTTGATCGTTCCTTTATCCTTTTCACGGTGTCAAGCAGATATTTCCTCGTCAACGGGTCGGACATCGTCCCTGGCTCGTCAAGCAGTAATAACGAGGGTTCTTTCGCAAGCTGTCGAGCAAGCAAAACCCGCTGTTTGTCACCTCCACTCAAAATCGTGTATAAATGGTTCCATTTGTCCCTCAGCCCAACGAGGTCAAGTATTTTAAATGCCTCTTCCTTTAATTCATCATATTCGTCCTCAATTTCAGGGACCTCCTCCAAACCTGTTTGCTTTGCTCTTAGTTTCTTTATTACGTTGTCTATCACCGAGATGTTATAGAGCGCAAAAGACCGCTGGAGGTGAAAAGCAGTCTTCTGCCGCAGCATTCGGTATTCTGACCAGGGCGAGTCTGGCGTTACCCTGACGCCATCTATTTCTACTATGCCTTCATTAAACTTCTCGTAACCACGAAGCATGCGAAGCAACGTTGTCTTTCCCGCTCCACTTCTCCCTATTATCCCCAGCGTCTCGCCCTCTTCTACCTTGAAGGATACGTCATCCAGCGCTACCAGTTCCTTACCTATTTTAGACAGTTCATACCGCTTACAGAGCCCTTGAACCTGCAGTGTTGTACCCATTTTTATCGCCTCTAACGTTTAACCTGTACTATTAAATCTATCATGTTACTACTATAAATCTGTAAACCATAAATACCTTAATCCTTTTTTTCGGTTTGTGCATGTAAAGAGAATGTTTTTTCTCGTGAAAACCCGTGTAATCTTGCAGTTATGAAACGCATCCAGCAATCCATCAGCACCAGCGCAACCATCGCTTCTGCCACGGGAGCTACTCTGGGACAGACGCGCAGGGGTCGTCATGCCGGCCCTTCTTTTATCCTATGGGTCAACGTATTCCCCAGGTGTAAGGACTAAAATGTCATAATTTCTACGCATTTCTTCAGGCTCAAAGTGCCTTAAATTTTGGGTAACTAAACAAACGGTTAGCCCTTTCCTTTTATCTTTTACTGCGACGGCAGCTTCTGCGACATGTCGGTCGTGTTCAGGCGCAGAAACTTTTAGATTAATATCTTCTGATCTATACGAGATTCTTTTGGTCTTATTCTCAGGCTCAAGCTGGCCCAGTAGGGTATTGAACCATTCCTTTATTATCTCTCCCTCTGCCTCGACATAGCTTGGAATCCAACCTTCTATAATGCCTTTGTCGGTGAGATTCAATTTCTCTGCTTTTGTTCCCTCTTCGGTCTTCTTGAAGTGCCAAATCGCTACATCCTCGGGTTTCAACTCGCCATTTACAATAAGGGGCTTCAATGCCAGGATCAAGTGCTCGCTATGTGTTGTTACAATAACTTGCTTTCCCTCATTGACAGTGTCGGAAAACATTTTAGGCAATTCTAATTGCGATTCAATGTGCAAGCTTATCTCCGGCTCTTCTATCATGATAACACTTCCGGGCTTACTCCAAAAGAGTTGAGTAATGATGGTTAAAATTTGTCTGGAGCCTTGGCTTGCGAGAGCCATATTAAGGTGCGTTCGAAGCTCAGGATCCATATAATCGAAACTCAGGATATTTCTACCCCAATAACCTGCTTTGAGTTCCTTCATACCAAATTTTGATGCCCATTCAATAATTTTTCCTGCTATATTCTTGTATTCTGCTCTTCCAAAAATCATTGACAAAATTTCTATTATCCGTTCTCCGTGTGTTCCTAATTCCGGCTCACCAACACCGGTTTCAACAAAAGGTTTTACTTCGCCTCTTATAGCCGATATGAAATAAACATCTCTGACTGCAGTCTCTACCTTCTTTACAATTTTTTGGGCTTCAAAAGAAATTTCTTCGATTTGTTGTCGTTTTTGATCAGCAATTGGTGGTTTTGGAAAAACACATTTGAAACAAGTTGGCGTTAACATATACGAGAGTTCGCCCGCTGGCATTACAAGGTCTTGGAATTCGTCAGGATATAAAAACTCCGACACCATTAACGACTCCGCAGCTTTAAAATTGCCCGCTTCAACTAACTTTCTTTCGTTTGCAAAAACAGTCTGGCGTACTTCTTGATCTTTTGGCATTCACGAGAAATAGGATATTGTATAAACGCTCCATGTCGTAAGCTGCCTTCTAACGATCTTGTAATACTGCTTTCAAGCCTTGTAGTTTGTGCTAAAATTGCTATACTTTCAAGGACATTTGACTTCCCTGAAGAGTTTGGACCTACGAATATAGTAAGAGGAGCAAGCTGAAGCTCTAATTCTTCTATGCTTTTGAAGTTCCCTATTTTCACTTTTGAAAGCATATTACTATTTTTGGTTTAAAGCTATTTAAATACTTTCGTTCCGCATCCAGCAATCCACCAGTACCAGCGCAACCATCGCTTCTGCAACGGGAACGATTCTGGGGCATATACAGGGGTCATGTCTGCCCTCTATCTTTAGTTCTACCTCTTCCATCTTCGCCATGTCCACGCTTCTCTGCGGCTTTGAAATAGATGCTGTGGGCTTCACCGCGATTCGGCATACTACGGGCGCTCCTGTTGAGATACCACCTAAAATACCGCCTGCGTTGTTCGTTCTCGTTCTTATCCTTCCTTCCTGTTTACCGCCGAGATCACGGAGAGCGCCGAGATGAAAATCCTGACTCTCTGTGTTCTCTACGGGCTCAGCGGTAATTATATAAAACTCATCATTCATCTCGCTGCCTTTCATCCTCGCAGCCGCGAATCCTGCGCCTATCTCAACTCCTTTTACCGCGCCAATGCTCATCAAAGCCTTTGCAAGTTCTGCATCCAGCTTATCAAATACCGGTTCGCCCAAACCTGTCGGAACGCCGAACGCAATTACCTCCACGATGCCACCTACACTGTCTCCTGCTGCTTTTACTTGTTTTATTAACGCTTCCATTTTCCCCGCAGCTTCGGAATCCGCACACCTGACTGCATTCTTATCTACATTCGTTTTTAGTTCTTCTATTCCTACTTCCTTCGCTACTATCCCGCCAATTTCCACTACGTGCCCCCGAATTTGTATGTCGTGCATGGCTAAGATTTTCTTCGCTATTGCTCCTGCGGCAACTCGCGCAGCGGTTTCACGACCAGAAGCTCTCCCGCCGCCCCGGTAGTCCCTTATCCCGTACTTCATCTGGTACGTGAAATCTGCTTGACCCGGTCTCGCAACGTTTTTTATTCGCTCATAAGGTCTTGAATCCACGTCTTTGTTCCACACGAGCATAGAAATGGGTGTGCCGAGCGTTTTACCGTCAAACACGCCCGATAAAATCTTTACTTCATCTGCTTCTTTCCTTTCCGTCGTTAGTTCACTTACGCCTGGTTTTCTCCTGTCCAGTTCGTGCTGCACGTCCGCTTCTGACAGCTCAAGCCCAGCGGGGCAGCCGTCCACGACCACACCCATCGCTTCTCCGTGCGATTCTCCCCAGGTCGTCACCCTGAATATCTCTCCAAACGTATTGCCTGACATCGTAAAACAAACTTAAATAGATTTGGTTTTAAGAAAAGGTTCACTCAAAGATAAACGAGTTCTATACCCGCCATTCTCAAATATTCCAGTCCTTCCGTATCGCTGTATTCCCCTGTCATTACTACCCTCCTTATCCCTGCATTTATTATCAGCTTTGCACATATCTTGCACGGGTATGCGTTCACGTACAGCGTAGCACCTTCTGCATCCCTACCCGCCTGTAAAAGCGCATTCTGCTCGGCGTGCACGCCTATGCACTCTTCGTGTCTCTCTCCCGATGCGATATTCAGTTTATCTCGCCGGCATCCGACATCCAAACAATGAGGAAATCCTCGTGGTGCGCCATTATAGCCCGTGGATATAATCACGTTATTTTTAACCACTAAGGCGCCTATTTGCCTTCTCAAGCACGTTGAACGTTCTGCTACATCCGCTACAATGTTCATCCAGTATTCGTCCCACGGTATTCTCTTCGTTTTTTCCTTCTCTTTGCTTAGGTTCATTCCTTTTCTAACCTTTCAATCTCTTTTCTTATTTCTTCGATAACTTTGGGGTTATGGATTACTTTCTTATTCCCTTCCTTAATAGAGAACACAGTAAAGACATTCCCACCGAACTTTTCCTGGAATTTGCGGTGAGATATTTCCTGCATCTCTTTCCATTTATAGTCTTCAAATGTATGCTTGAAGGTAATGGGTTTTATTTGCAAGCCAATATATTTACCACTTATCTCGATAAAGAAATCCACGTTGTAGAGTCGGTCCCATTCGTCTGGTGCTGGCTCTACTTCAAAGCCAAGAGCTTGTTGTAATTGCCCATAAATGGTTTGTACCTCAGACTGGTAGCCATCGTAAGTTCTACCTATGCGATGGATGAAAATAATTTTTATGGTAGATATTCTATTTTTGAAATATTTATTAAAAATTTCATTCCTTAATTCGAGCAGATCATCAGATATTTTCTCATCATCAGAAATTTTCAAATAATAACTGTTATAAATCCTTTCTTGCATTATTAAAGTACTTAAAGCGCAATTATGAGTTATTATGTCTTTTGCTTCTTCATGATCGTATCCATCTTTTAATAGCCTCCTAAATAGGTAATCAAAGGTGAATCTGTCATATACTTCATAATTCTCCTTAATGTAATCTTCTAGTTCCTCTGCA
>JAGGZZ010000042.1 GCA_021161765.1 Candidatus Methanophagales archaeon
CCACGAAGGAGTGACTGAGTTCATGAAAGAGCAGAGTGGCGAAAAAAAGAACAGACGCAATGGCGCCCAACAGGTATTTCAGCCATGTTGAAATATTCATGCCACCAAAACCGATAATTATGCCAAGAGTTTTAATTCTAACATCGGTAACTGCAAAAACCCAGATAAAAAGCACTAATATTATAAGAAATGAGAGGTGCAGCTTTATAGGTATTCCACCGATACTGCCAATTTTATAAGACCACTTCATTTTCTTTTTAATACCTCCAGAGGTTTTAAATCAACAAGCTGTTCGACAAGTTCTTTAATCCTTCTTATCTTCGCATCGCCCTTTATCCTCGCCTTCCCGAATACCTCATCCACCTTCTCCATTGTCGTGAGTGTGTCATCCGCAACGAGAATAACCGGAATGCCCTTTTCTTCTGCTTTTCCAAGCATCGTTGCCGGCGGTTCTAAATGCCCGGTCAGCAGAAGGCACTTTATATTCCCCGTTTCCAGTGCGAGGTTTTGCAAATCCGCCTGGTCTCCACCGGTTATCAATGCCGCTTGCCTCACACGCCTGAAATATTTCAACGCCACTGGCGGGGACATCGCACCTATCAAGAACTCCTCGATAATCACATCTTCACCTGGCTTAACAAGCCATTCGCCATTCAGTGCCTCACCGAGTTCACTGACAAACAAGCCGGCAAGTAGAGGGTCGTAGGGCAACGTACCAAGCATTTCCATGTCGTTCCTTTTCAAAAATCTTTCAGTAATATCCTTGACATACGCCTTCTTGTAGCCCGCGAGTTGATTGAACAGCACGAACTTAAGCCGTTCGCCAAAAAGTTCTCTCGCAGTAAGAATCCGGTCAATAACGAAATCGTTCGTGTATTTCACCACCATGAGACTCTTTAAATCCAGCGCAGATGAAACGTCCAGGTCACTGAGTCCCAGCGCTCTTCCAACTTTATACTCAACTGAACCCTCCACAAGGACAACATCTTTACCCTCTGAGACTCTCTTATACGAATCCATAACTCGTTTCTTTAACGCTACGGGGTCCGCGGAACAAACAAAGTCCACGTATGGTCTGTCAAGCTTGACCGGGCAAACGTCTTCCATATCGTCTCCGGTATTCAACACGCTCGCCGTATTGTGCGCGTCTTCATCCACTAATTCGGTGCTTATCCGTGTGGTGCCCACGCAAAAAGGTTTGAAGTAGCCGACTTTAAATCCCTTTTCACGCAGTATCTGCCCTAAGGCTATTATCAACGCACTCTTTCCCGAATACTCTTCCACGGATGACACAAGCAGGCTTTTCATTTCCTCTCTCCCGTAATCATTTTAAAATCTATTGCATTTTAATCATTTCTATTGCATCTTCCTTACTTAGTGGTGCAATCCTGAACGAAACATCTTTGAAGACCTCCACATAAATCCCCCTCCCCCAGTCCAAACATTATCAAAGGTCCAAAATGCATGTCTCGCTTCATACCAACGATTACCTCCTTCCCGCCTTCTATCATCTGTTGAACAAGAACACCCTCTATTCGCCTTGCACTTGTGTATTTCTCGACTGCGTGGAGCACTTCTACCGCTCTTACAGGGTCGAAATAGTTGGTGATACCTTGCGTTTTAAACTGCTCTACGGTTTTTGCAATCCCATCACCACCCATAAACACGGGAATAATCGGCTTAGTTCCGGTCAATTCCAGAACATAATCCCCTGCTTTCTGGAATTTTATCTGCGCAGTGGGAGAAAGTATAGCGATTATTGCACCTACGCTTTCATCGGCTGACACGATACCAAGAGCAGAACCAAATTTATTCGAATCTGCATCGCCCATCACATCAACGGGATTATAGAAATTCGCAACGTGCAAATCACGGACTTTCTCCATCGTCCCCCTATCGAATGAAGCAAGCTCAAGCCCGTACTCTTCGATTGCATCGGCAGCCATAACACCAGGTCCGCCAGAATTGGTGACAATTGCTATTCCCCCCTTTACGTGACGAATTCGCGATAGGATGAGCGAGAAATCAAACAAATCATTAATCGAGTTCGCTTCGACCACGCCTGATTGTTGAAATGCCGCTCTGAAAGCTTCTACACTGCCTGCTATGCTTCCGGTATGGCTCGAAGCTGCTTTCGCTCCTGCTTCGGTCTTCCCGCTTTTCATCACTACCACCGGCTTTGTTCTCGTGACCGGTCTCACAACATCCATAAACCGCCGCCCTTCTCTTATGTCCTCGAGATACATCGTTATCACTTCGGTTTCATCGTCCTTAGCCAGGTATTCGATAAAGTCGCATTTAAGTCTGAATGCGTGTTTATTAGCCCTACACAGTTTGGACCCACGAGGCTTAAGCCGTATTTAGCACTTATTCTGATAAGTTCGGATTCGAGCACTGCACCTTCCCGCCCTGCCTCTTTAAAGCCCGCGGAGATAACAACCACGTTCTTTATCCCTTTCAATCCGCATTGCTCAAGGACTTCCGGAACACTGGTAGCTGGAACTGCTATCACAGCTAGAGATACCCCTTCTTCAATTTGAAGAACTGAGGGATAACACAGGACATTCAGAATTTTATCGTATTTGGGATTGACCGCATAAATCCTCACGCTCCCTTTCGCTTTTCTATGAAAGGAGAGTATGTTTTTAAGAAGGGTATTTCCAACTTTTCCTTTCTTAGGTGTTGCCCCTACTACTGCTATACTTTCTGGATTGAAAAATTGGTCACGCATAGTATTATCCTTTATAACATCTATTACTCTCTGTTTTAAAGCCTATTTCCCATCTCTACCACCTTAAGGGTAATCTTCATTACCGAGTCAGGATTGAGGGATATGGAATCTATTCCCTCTTTCACCAGAAAAATGGAGATTTTTTGTAGAATTTGCTTTCCTGCGTCATCTTCAGGATGGGCTTTACCGGCAAATATGAGCTGTATTGGACACCAACGGTCGTTCAGGAGCTTTTTCAACCTTTTCAGGTCGAAGAAGATTAAATCTGCCCTCTTATAGGTGGTAAAGCGGCGGGCAAAACCGATGGTCAATACGGAGGGGTCCAGCAAGGTCCCACCAGCTAATACAATGGAAGGGCTGACCCGGTCTCTTCCCCAGTGTTGGCGTGTACGCTCACGGATGGTGTTGATGAGTTTCATTTTTAACTCGTAATGGGTCTGCCACCTGTTCCCTGTTCGCGGACACCCCGAGCAGCACTAATAATTTCATCTATCCCCTTCAATTCCGCGTCCACCAATCGGCTCAATTCATGGATATTGGGTTTAATGGCATCAGGAATGCCCTGAATACCCACTCTCATGGCGTCTCCATCAGTATCCAGTATAACCCAGGCTCCTCGGGCTTTAGCAATTTCAATAATTTTCCGGTAGATTACAGGATGAACCCCGGGAGGAAGGCTTCCACTGATAACTAATATCTCGGGCTTTTTAAGCTTTTCGACCTTATGAATCATCTGCATCAGTTCATACGGTTTGATTTCCGGCCCCCTGGCACTGAACACGGTCTGGCTTCCTGTGCTTATGACATTAACGATGATGTTAGTACGAGTTTCGCCGGAAATCCTGGTAAAATCACACGAAATACCATCGTTGAACAGCCGCCCTTCCAGTTCTTCTCCTGCGAACCCACCGACAAATCCAAGTGCTTTATTGTTTTCATCTCACAAACCCTCTTCTCCCCGCAAAAATCGCGGTATCGCCCAGGCTTTCTTCAATCCGCAGGAGTTGATTATATTTCTCTACCCTCTCTCCACGGCAAGGTGCCCCGGATTTTAAGTGACCCGTCCCCATAGCAACGGTGAAGTCTGCAATAAACGAATCGACTGTTTCTCCACTTCTATGCGAAACCATCGCACCCCAGCCGAACTTCTGCGCCAATCTGACTGCGGCAACACCCTCTGTAACAGTGCCGACCTGATTCAGGGCATCCTTTCCCAGTAGCTCCTTAGCTATATCGTGGTTTACATTATCAACTGCATTTAGGACCCCCTTATTTCCATACCTTTTCGGGTCCCCATCTCTTAGTTCAACAGCTTCGTGAATTCCCGTTGAAGCACCTGACGAAACCGCAGCACGGGCTCTGGCACCACCCTCTAATTTTATGTCCACCTCTACGGTCGGATTTCCTCTTGAATCTAAGATCTCTCTTGCCCAGATTGATTTAATTGTGGTGTCCATTATGTATCTTCTATCCCACACGCTATATAAAGATACTGCTTCTGTTCCTGGTGGGTTAGGAGTATCTTAGTGGTACACCTAACCTTTTGATTAAGCTTGCTTGTTCGCTGAAATAGGCGATTGTACTACATTATCTGTGAAAGATGATTTTACCATGCTCAAAGACATCATACGCAGCACGCTTCACATAATCGTTTACAATGAACCACGCCAGTGCATAAACCCAGACAAACAGTGCTAACTTCCAGCCAATTGGTGGCATAAGAATCCCGTAAACAACAATCAACGTGGCAACCGTCTGAGTCGAGATAACGGCAAATAGCAGAATCTTCGCGGGTTTGATAGACCAGAAAGGTCCTCTTGTTCGCGTCACAAACAAAGTCAGGTGACCTGCGACAGAGAGCTTCAGGTAAATGAACGGCTGAATGCACTCACGCGTCATGTGTAAAATCTCCTCCCCTATGTAGAAGATCCTGAATGAAGATATGACACCTGCAATGCCCAGAACGGTTGCTATCCCAAGCACTACCCGCATATTCCACTTCTCCGGCTTGTTCGAATATTTAACGTTGTCGAATGCAATGGTCATAATCGGCAGGTCGTTTAGCAGTGCCAGAAGGACAATCATAAGGGCTGTGACAGGATAGAAATTAAATACCAGTATGGATAGCGTCATGAAGAATAATACCCGTATCGTTTCAGCAATGCGATACATGGCATAACTGTTCATCCGCTGAAAGATTTTACGGCTTTCCTTGATGGCATCAATAATCACGGATAATCCCGGCAGCGTCAGCACGATGTCTGCCGCTGAACGTGCAGCGTCAGTGGCGCTTTCCACCGCAATGCCGACATCCGCCTTCTTCAATGCCGGGGCATCATTTACGCCGTCTCCGGTCATACCAACGATATGCCTCTTTGCCTGCAGACATTCCACGATGCAGTATTTATGCTCCGGATAAACCTCCGCAAAACCATCTGCGCCCTCCACGAGCTTCTTGGTTGCTGAATCCCCCTTGTTGACGAGACTTGAGGATGGCAGGATATTAGTACCGAGATTGATCAGCCGGGCAGTCTCTTTGGCAATGGCAGTATGGTCTCCCGTAACCATCTTCACCTGAACGCCCATATCCTCTGCGGTTCTAAGTGTCTCTGCCGAATCCTCGCGGGGCGGGTCGTAC
>JAGGZZ010000112.1 GCA_021161765.1 Candidatus Methanophagales archaeon
AGATAAAATCGGCGATGCAAAAGTGAAGGAGACCTTTGCTGCGGTGTTACACGAATACAGGAAATTGAACCTCGCTGTTCTCCTCTTCTCCAAAATAATGAACGATATAAATACGATGCCCGTAGAGGTAGAGAACGTGGAAGAAGTGGCAAAGAGGATTTCAATGAAGATAATGATATAAAGGAAAGGGGGGAAGAAGAAATGAGTAAAAATGGTAAAGGAAGAAAATTGGTTTCGCTATGCGTCCTCAGTATGGTATTTTTTATGCTGTTTTCGCTTGTGCCGTTTACGTCGGTGGTTCCGGCTGATGCGGCTTTCTCTTCTGTTACGATAACAGAGGTAATGCCAACGGAGTTGCATCCCGGTGACACGAGAGAAGTAACGGTGACGGTGAAGAACAATGGAGGGAGGGATGCAAGAGATATTATATTGGCGTTTCAAGGCACAGAAACCGTATCGCTCGTAGGACCCACGGTTGCGCATATAAATACGTTGAATTCATGGTGCTCGAAGGAAGTGGAAATTACGGTGCACGTGAAAGAAGAAGCGCCTAATGGTGTTTATCCTGTTCCTGTAACTTGCAAGTGGAGAGGATACTATTTTGACCCAGCGAAAGGCTATGTAGCTACTGACACAAGAGAAGTGCAATTAGGCATTTCTTTTAACGTGGTAGGAAAAGGAGTGATAAACATTGGAGATATAAGCACTGACCCCACGGACATAAGACCAGGAGATGAGGATGTGGAACTAAGAGCATTTATAGAGAACAGTGGCGAAGCCGCGGCAAAAGATGTAGAGGCGAAATTGATTTGCGATGATAAATTCAGACCTGCATGGTCGGGAACAGACCGCTCATACATAGGCAGGTTGAATTCAGGTGAAAAAGGCGAGGCGATATTCCATATTGACGTTGCAGACAACGTAGAAGCAAATACATACAGCATCCCGCTGCAGATAAGATACAAAGATACAAAGGGCAGAGAATACGAAGTGATGCGAGAGATAAGCATACTGGTGGAGCCGAAACCTGAATTTGAAATTGTTTCTTACTATACCGAACCTGCGAACATAAGCGCAGGCGATAATGATGTGAAACTGCACGTGAGAATAAGAAATACAGGCTCAGAGAAGGCAGAATCTGTAAGTGTGAGGTCAACGGGAGAAGCGGAAGTGCCTTTTGATTTCGATGTGAAAAGCGACTACGTGGGCAATTTGAAGCCGAATGAAGAATGGACTGCGGTTCTGAAATTCGATGTGGATACGGATGCCTCGCTGAAAGCATATCAGCAGGGCATAGAGATAAGATGCACTGGAGACCGTGACTTAGGCGATTATAACGTGTATCTTTTCGATAAGATGATTCCGGTAAGCGTGTCATCAAGCAGCTCAGGAACTTTTTCAGTTCCCGGGTTTGAGGTCCTATTCGCCTTAATTGCGCTGTTCATGGTTTTCATTTTATTTTTGAGAAGGAAGAGAAAAGGAGCGTGAAATCCCAAAAATAAACCACGAGATTTCACAAGATTAACACAGAAGAGATATATACCTTAAAGCTGAAAAAAATCTGTGAAAATCTGTGTGTTCTGGGGGGTTAAAAGAGTATTTGGGATTTTCTTAACGAGATAAAATGGGTCTAAGAGAAAGGATAAGCATAGAGGGAGCATTGACAAAATTGGCTGCTTTTCAGTGCCGGCATTATAAGAAGATAATCGTGGCGAGCCTGATAATAACGGTGGTTTTAGGTTATGGGGCAACCGAACTGCATTTTCAAGGTAACATAGCAAAAGAGATGCCGCAGGATTTGCCTGTTTTTGTTTTACAAGAAAAGATAGCGAGTAAGTTCAGAGGAGAAGAGTTCATGATTATCGCGGTTTGCATAGATAAGGAAACAAGCGCAAAAAACATACCACGTGATATAAGGGACCCAAAGGTAATAGCATCGGTAGTTGATTTACATGAACGGCTTGAAGCAGAATCTTCGATTGAACGAGTTCAGTCAATTGCTCCTTTTTTTCAACAGGATGTGCCGGATGATATAGAAGGAGTGAAGAAGAAGTTAGCTTCTGTTCCAGGTGCAGAAAGCTTTTTTAACGATGATTTTAGCATTATGCTGGTCTATGTCAGTCCAATAGCGGGATTAAGCGAAGAGAAGGTGAAAGAGGCGACAGATATGATACAAAATGACGTTGATGCAATTACAAAACCCGCAGGTGTGGACTATAAAATAACGGGTATGGCACCGCTGATAATAGAGCTATTAAGGTTAATGCGCGAGGACATGGTTTTCACTACGCTTGTAGCGGCGGCAATCATTTTTGGATTACTGGCATTGCTGGAGCGGTCGTTCACAAAGGGCTTTCTCGTATTCCTGCCACTGGTTTTTGGTATTACCTGGACTTTCGGGACAATGGGCTTCCTCGGCATACCTATATCCATCAGCACGGTGATGATAGGTGCGGTTATCATCGGTTTGGGTGTCGAATACGGGATATTCATGGTATCGAGGTATTATGAAGAGAGAAATCATGGCAGTACAACAAGAGAGGCATTGAGAATTGCGGTAACCAATATAGGGGCATCAACGTTTGGCTCTGCGGCGACTACAACTGCGGCTTTCTTCGCTTTAACGCTTTCCGTGATGCCAATGATTCAGCACTTAGGGCAAACACTGGCAATGGGTATAGTTTTCTGTTGGATCGCTGCCGTGCTTGTAAACCCGTGCTTTGTCGTTTTTGAAGAGCGTATAGAAGCGAGGAAATTAGCCGAAGGGCTGCGAAAATGGGTAGAAAAGGGCTAAAAAATGCGAGATAAGCTAAGAGAATTGGGAAAAGGACCTTTGGAGAAGTATGCGCGGTTTGTATCGCATCACGCAATCATTGTTTTAGCTATATTCCTCATATTCACGCTTTTCACGGGTTATCAAGCCTCGTTGATGGAAACAGCGGGGACATCGCAGAAGGAATGGCTACCTGAAAATATAGATGTGGTAGATACATTCGAGCTAATAGCAGACCAATTTGCGGGTAGTTTTGTCACTTCAACGATTGTCGTGGAGACAGAACCGAGATATGCAAAATCTGATGAGATACGGGATGTCCGTGACCCGGAGGTATTGAGATATGTGGATGTACTCGCGAAACGAGCGAAACTCGTTTATGGTGTAGTGAATGCGGAAAGTGCTGCTGATGTGATAAAAGAAGCGAATGGCGGTAGAATACCCAGCTCGTTGCGAAGTGTGAAGTCGCTGTTGGAGCATAACGAAGTAGCAGAGCAGAGGATAAGCAACTATATCAGCGATGACTATTCACTCACGGTGGTG
>JAGGZZ010000128.1 GCA_021161765.1 Candidatus Methanophagales archaeon
CTTAAACCGTAAAAATTTTGTATTTCATGTTCTCGTCTATTATTTCCTCTTCTATTCGCTTTGCAATTATCTTCTCAGGATGATGAAGTCCTTTAACTCGTTTCGTGAGGTCTTCGAAACCGGAAAACTTCCCTTTCTCCCTCTCTTCCACTATCGCCCACATCAATTTCTTCCCTATCCCGGGCATCAAATCGAGTGTGTGCAATCTCGTGGTGATGGGTTTTGCTTCGTTGAACACCCGTATAAATCTTTCTTCGTTCTCCTTTACTATTTTCTCCAGAACATAAGAAAGTTCTACCTTTGCCGTCTGTGTCAGTTCCGTATATCTCAATCGCTTGATTACATGGTCTATTACATCTCGCTCCCCCTCTCCAATATATACGCGTTCATACACCGCCGGGATTTTATCTTTCTTCGGTGAAAGTTCCATTAAGACGAACTTAGCCTCGCCAACAGCCTGAACAAGTGGCTTTTTCTGATATACCGGTCGAGAATCTTCGGAGTGCCCATAGGGCAAATAATCGAGGATATAAACATGCGTTTCCCGTTTCTTTTCCCTTCCGCTTTCCCTTCCCCTCTCTATCCTACCCCTCTTTTCATACTCGCTTCCTCTCATCCCCTCTCCCCTCTAAAACTTTTTAGAAACTTTTTTTAAAAAAAATCAAAAAATTCAAACTTTTTTGTTTTCTGCAACTCATTCATTCATACTTGGCAACGCAATCAAGTATTTTTTCTATGTTTGCCTCGGTAAGTGTGAATCGCTCCTTCGCATAGATTGCTCGAACCTCACTCTTGCTCTTTGGCATCAGGTCAGCAATCCGAACGGCAATCTCCTCTTTTGTTTTCTCTAACTCCAGAAGCTCATTTACAAGCGCTCTTGACTCTTTAGCTCCGAGTTTTGCG
Organism: Candidatus Methanophagales archaeon; assembly: GCA_021161765.1. Lineage (GTDB taxonomy): Archaea > Halobacteriota > Syntropharchaeia > Alkanophagales > Methanospirareceae > QEXZ01. Next base: position 904 of record JAGGZZ010000128.1, read on the forward strand.
AACTTTGTCGTGTTCTCAACCGCTTTTCTTCGTTCGAACCTCATTTCGTCCTCTTCCGCCGCCTCTTTCCCTTCATTTTTCTTTTTCTTCACGTGCTCACGCTTCCTCGGTGCAGTCAAAATCTCCTTGGCTTCTGCGAGTGTCAGAGTCGATTCCTCGATTATATCCTTTACTATCATTTCTTTTACCTCTACCCCGATATTGCCGCCTTACCTTCTTCTACTTTTCGTTACCTGTATTAAACAACAAGCAAAAAGGAAATAAAAAGCTTTTTATTGTAATATATTCTACAAGTTCAGTAAACAGTAGGACAAGGAGGTATGATTTAACGTATGAATAATTACAGAGTAAAGGACATAAGCCTTGCAGAAGGCGGAAAAAGGAGAATAGAGTGGGTCGGTGGTAGAATGTCGGTTTTGAGCATAATAAGGGCGAGATACGAGCGTGAGAAGCCGTTAGAAGGTGTAAATGTGGTAGCATGCTTGCACGTCACGGTGGAGACGGCGAATCTTGTCTTAGCACTAAAAGCGGGAGGTGCGGAAGTTGCACTTACGGCTGCCAATCCGCTCTCTACGCAGGATGACATAGCTGCTGCTTTGGCTTCGCTCGGGATAAGAACATACGCATTCCGGGGACAGAGTAACGAGGAATATTACGAATGCCTGGATGAGGCACTCAGGATAGAACCTTCGATAGTGCTTGACGATGGCGGCGATGCAACTACAAAGATTCATACAGAACACGAAGAACAGATGAAAAACATAATGGGCGGCTGTGAAGAGACGACCACGGGCGTGATAAGACTTCACGCAAGAGCAAAGGAGAACAAGCTGGGCTTCCCTTTTATCGCGGTTAACGATGCAGAGACGAAAATGATGTTTGATAACCGATACGGAACCGGGCAGAGCACAATTCATGGCGTGATGAATGCGACAAATATTCTCCTTGCAGGCAAGGTTGTCGTAGTAGCCGGCTACGGCTGGTGTGGACGAGGAGTAGCGCTGAGGGCAAAGGGGCTGGGCTCATCCGTGGTAGTAGTGGAGACAAACCCGCGGAAAGCATTAGAAGCGGTTATGGATGGATACAGGGCGATGCCGATGCGAGAAGCGGCAAAAATCGGTGACCTCTTTATCACTGCTACCGGCGATACGTCGGTTATACGCGGCGAGCATATCGAGTTGATGAAAGACGGCACAATTCTTGCCAATGCAGGTCATTTTAATGTCGAGATAAACACAAACGACCTGGAAGAGATGGCAGTGGCGAAAAACGAGGTAAAAGAGAATGTGGTTGAATATCGGATGACCGACGGCAGGAAGCTGTATCTGCTTTCCGAAGGCCGACTTGTAAACCTCGCCGCGGCATACGGGCATCCTCCAGAGGTGATGGACATGAGTTTCGCAAATCAGGCGTTGTGCGTGAGGTACATAGTAGAGAATCATGAGAAGCTTCGTAAAGAGGTATATCCTGTACCGAAGGATATAGACGAGGAAGTGGCTCGATTGAAGCTGAAGTCAATGGGCGTGGAGGTAGAGGAACTGACGGAAGAGCAGAAGAAATATCTCAGCTCATGGGATTTTGGGACGTAGGCAATGGGCAATGGGCACTAGCCACTAGGGGTTAACTTTGATATAACCCAAGGACGTTTTTGACGATATTTTTCGGGTTATTGATCTCATGATTATTCCCTACCAGATCACTATCGCCGTGCCGTGATGCATCCCCAGAACGGCATCGGTGGTATATCCCGGACTTACGCCACCCATCACGGCTATTCTCGCTTCTTCTACTGCTCCCGCTCTCGCTTAGGGCAAACAAAAAAAATTCGAAAAACTGGCGCTGGCCGAAAGAAGATTGAGATCAAAAACCACAAAATTGCGGAAGATGTTGAAGCGATTATGGACGAGAACACAGCAGGAGACCCAATGAGCTTTTTAAAATGGACGAATAAATCGACATATGCGATAGCGGAAGAATTGAGTCTTCGTGGACACAAAATTAGTGCGGAAACCGTTAGGTTGCTTAAAAAAAAAACGGGATTACTCACTTCAAGCTAATGTGAAGTCCAAGGAAGGCGGTTCTGGGCCGGAAAGAGATGCCCAGTTCCGATACATAAATGAACAAGTGAAAAAATTTGTTGTGCGAGGTGACCCTGTTATATCTGTGGATACAAAGAAAAGAGAACTTGTAGGGGACTTCAAAAACCAGGGCAAAACCTGTAGAAAGAAAGGAGAAGCAAAAGAAGTCAATACTTATGACTTTCTCTCACTGGCAGTTGAGGTAGGAATTCCCTATGGAGCCTATGACATTAATAGAAACGAAGGATTTGTGAATGTTGGCATTAGCCGTGACACTTCTGAATTTTGGAGTGTTTAAAAATCTGACAGGTTATTTTCTGGCAAGCCCTTAGGAGAACAGGCGTATAACTTTTGGACGGTAAGTACGGTCACACTAAACGAAATTGGTATCAATCTGCATTTCCTGTAAAAAAGCGCTTTTTCGCTCATATATCTCTTTCCTCTCCTCAACGATAGCATCTACCGGCGCCACTCCAGAACAAATTTCATTTGATATGAATTGCCATTCCCTCAGATTTCTTAGTGCCGTTATCATAGAATCTCCCGGGGTATCAAACTCTTTGCGCCTCACTTTACGCGTTAAATACTGCAAGAAATCAAGAAGTAACTCCCTTTCAATCTTTCCACCATCTGCCCATACTAATTTCGGTGGTAAATTACTCCATAATTCCGAAGGAGTGTCTTTTCATACTCAACCACCTCATTTGCTTCAAAGCACGTTTTGCTTCAGGATACCACGGCATTACCGCCAGAGCTTCTTTTAAAAACCTTTCTCCTGCTTCATAATCGTGTTCCACATTCATTTTAAAAACTGCGAGATTATGTAAAGACCTTGCTTTAATCTCTTTCGGTTTATTTGCGGTTTGATAGTTGATAACCGCCTTTTCGTAATGCTCAAATGATTTGACAAAAACATCAGGCAGCCCCCCCATTCAAGCGTGTTAGCTCTGTTCTTTGCCATATAGTCTCTGAAGTAATCTAAAAGAGATGGTGGCGATTCTAATTCTTCCAGTATTATATCTTTGTAATTTTCTTCGGTTAAAACGACATTATAGTCCTTTTTGATTTTTGCTAAGTATCTGTGCAGACTCTTTTTCGCCATGGTGTAGAAAAAATCTATTATTCAATCTTAGTATCCCTCTGTCACTTTCGTCCTTAATACCTTCAACGAGGAAAAGTCTTCGCGGGAAAGAGCCATTAAAACCGCAATCTGCACATTCTACGGGTCCAAAGTCCCTGAAGCCCTTTCTCTTATCCAATTTTTCTATTTCCCTATCTGATAGTTCACGTACTCTTATTATGTTTTTCATGTTCTATATTCTCCCTCCCTTTCTGTTGCAACAAACTCAACTCGACCCCTCTTTCTCCTCCTCTTCTTCCTCATCCACTTCAAAAGTATATCTCGTGAATATAGGATAATAGTAGTTAAAAAACACCCAAAAGGAATCTGCTCTGGGCAAATACAATTCACGGACAATGCGGTAATACGGATAAATCAGAGCAATAGCCAAAAGCAGAATGAATATTATCATGACGATAACCCCGCTCACTTTTATCCTGCAACCCATCTTAAACTCCAACTAAAAGAAGGTTCTTGCCCTACTTCGTCCAGTCCTTTATCGAATCCTTTCTTGTCAACCTTTTTCTAAAAGTTTGAAAAAGAAGAAGAGTTAGCCAAGCATCTTACTCATGCAGCCCGCTATCAGTCCACCAATGGCATCATCCATGAAAACATCCAGTTGGCTCAATATCCCGGGCTTCCTCGTATCGTAGTAGAAGAAATTAAAAAGCGCCTTTTTCCCTCCTATATATTCCGCTATGTCAATGCCTATTAGCTCATCAGTGACAATACATGCTGCATCTTCCTCACCCGCCTTACCTGCTCTGCCCTTTCTTATCTCTTCCTCATCCGAGTGCAGCGCCGCTGCCAGCAGCAATGCCACGTTCGCATCCGAACATTCCTTCTTTATTGTCGCTTCCAACCTCCTTTTTAGCTCTTGTTCTCCTGCGCCTTCTTCTCCTTCTACGGGCGTCACATAGAGTTCCAGAGCTGTTGATACCATATCTTCTAAATATATCCCTCGTTCTTCCAGCCTTTTCAGTATCGGTCTGTCCACCGTTAACCCATTATGTCGAAAAAGAGCTGCCTTTACGCCTTCTCTCACCACCTTGTACACGGCACTTCCTAACTTCGTTGCCTTACCCGCAAATATCTCCTCCCCTTCTCCCTTCTCTAAACGGTTTTTACCATAACAGGCAACAACCACGGAATCAGTAGAATCGCCTGTGAACAGGTCTCCCTGCTCATCTCGCATATCAAGGTCAAATAGAGCTGCTGTTTTCGCTTCCGTCGCTACAATTAGCGTATTCGCCATTGCACCCTGAGACAGGTTCTTCTCTATCACTAAGATTATGTTTATCGTTGATGCGGATATGCCCGCGGTGATAATCGCCGTTATAGCCCCTTTCTTCTTGATTACGGCATTCTCCATTGGCACCGCAGTCATTATTCCAACCACCTTTTCCTTTTCTAATTCTTTTTCCTCGATAAAGGAATCAAAGACCGCAAAAGCATCGCCATGGAAATCCTCGCTTACGTTCAAGTTTATTATCGTGCTGCACGTTCTAACAGAACCACCGTTATAGACCGCAGAACTCAAGACATTGAAATTCGCATTCGCATGCACCGCAATATATCCTTTCTCTCTTTCTATTTTCATACCGTACTCCTTTTATAACCACAGATTACACAGATTACACAGATTTTTACAATAATTTTGAATTTAGATATTTGAATTTGTTTAGATTTTGGTGCTTAGGATTTAGGATTTTCCACTGTTTATTGAGCCTATTCAGTGCATCCATTAACCGCTCATTCTCCTCTTCCTGCCTCACCGAAAACCTTATATGCGAAGGCAAGCCAAAGGACGTGCAATCTCTTACCAGAATCCCCTGCTTCAAAAGCTCTCTTTTCACTTCTCTTGCTTTTTCAGGCCCCACATCCAGAACATAAAAATTAGCATCTGATTCCACGTGCATATCCCGCTCTCTAAGCCGGTTTTCTATTTTTACCTTGCTTCTTTTTATCTTCTTCCTCGTATCTGCTAAAAACTCGCCTGAACCTTCTGCGCCGCTTATCACCGCCGACCCTGTGCGCTGTGCAAATGCGGTAACACTCCACGGAACTTTTACTTTTCTCATCGCCATTATGTTCTCCGCAGACGAAATCACGTATCCGAGCCGTATACCCGGGATTGCATACGATTTCGTCAGTGACCGTAGAATAACCAAATTTCGCGTGGAAAAGGTATGCGATGGAAAAGCAGTTTCGACAAAGTCTATATACGCTTCATCCAACACTATCAGTGCATCCACTCTCTCTGCTTCTTCTATTATCTGCCATAATTCATTTTTACCAAGATACTGCCCGGTTGGATTATTCGGATTGCAAAGGAATACCACGTCATCTGGCTTCATTTCCTCTACAATCCGCTCTGGATGAACATGCAGACCCGGCATTTCTATTCGGTTGATTGTTCCGCCCATCATCTTCGCTGCGACTTCATATTCGCCATACGTGTGTTTTGGCATTAGCACCCTGTCTCTTACAAAAGCGAGAGCTACAAGCTGGATTAGTTCAGAGACACCTGCACCTACTAACACTTCCTCTCCCTTACATCCAAATTTTTTTGCTATCTGTTCCTTCAACTCGCGGGATTCGGTGTCCGGATACAGTTTTATTCCGAGCAGCGCTTCTTTTATCGCACTGTAAACAAAATCCGGCGGTCCGTAAGGGTTCAAATTCGTACTGAAGTCTATTACTTCACCCGCTCCATCCTTTTCACGTTTCCCGCCGTGCTCACAAATTTCTATTCCCTGCAACGCTGTTCTTGGTTTGACCATTTTCCGCTCCTGTTAAATCTTTTATAAGTGATATTTTAGAGGAAAAAGATATGATACTGAATATGAATAACTTTCAATTCTGTATTGTGGCTATTTCATTTAAGACTTTATCTAATACTTTTTGCAGAAGAAACTTAGGTGCTCCCTCTATTTCTCCTTTCCAAAGCAGTTTTGTAATTCTTCTTCATACCTATAAGAGATATCCAACGCTTTTAACCCCTCCGGTGTTATTTTATAACCCACGACCTCCCTCTCTCTTTTCGTTTTAGTTATGATTCTTTCTAATGCTCCAACTTCAACAAGCTCTTTTAACCGGGTAGATATTGTATTTGGTGAAAATACTTTCCCTGTTCGAGAATTGACTAACTCTCTGAAGTCCGTAAAATGCTTAGGCTCTCCATCCTTGGCGATTTCAAGTATTTCTAGCGAACCTTCGCTTAGTATCATATTTAGTAGCTCGAATCCTTTTCGGTCACCCATCATAAACATCCCTCAGATGTTAGTTGGGTGGTTTTATTATAAAGGATTATTGTTCATTATTATATACTTGAGTATAAACATATGAACTATGATTGGGAAGAGGGATAATCTAAGGGAGCATAGATGGGACTTAAAAATCACAACTGTGTTGGCTGGTTTGTTATTTCTGTTAGCCACGACAGCAATGGCAGCAGCGTTACCTTTAGATAGCAGTAGTAGCGGTTATGCTGTAACTGAAGCAAATCCGTCTTTATTGGGCGAGTGGATTAAGAAAGCCCCCACACCAAAAGCTGGTGGGTACGGAGAAGCGATGGTTGGCACTGGAAAGGAAATCTATATCGCCAGATGCTATAACATTAACGATAATCCAGCATTTTGGCGTTACGATCCAGAAAACAATAGTTGGGACTCGATGGACACTTTTGGGCTTGAAAGTGGTGCATTTAGGAATGGTGCGGCTCTCGCGTGGGATAGTTATGATTATATCTATACTTTGCTTGGTGCGAGATACCCTCCAGAAGATGTTAATCGTTGTCTATTCTATCGCTACTGTATTTCAAATAATAGCTGGGAACAACTGGCAGATACTCCTCACGCTCAAGGTGCTGGTGATGCTATTGCGTGGTCGGGATACGATGGTTATATTTATGCGATGATGGGCAGCAGATCACATAAGAATGGGACGCAATTTGCTCGCTATAATTGTAGCAGCAATTTATGGGAGAACTTAACCATGCCAGAAAATTGGAAGAATAAAACAGATGATGGAGCTTCTTTGGTCTGGACAGGCAGGGAATACGTGTATGCGTTGCAAGGAGAAATAGGCGAACGTAAGCCCCACAAACCAATTACCAATTTTTCAAGATACGACCTTTCTACAGGAAGATGGGTGGATATGCGACCTATAAACGAGAGCGAAGGCGTTGGAGATGGTGGCTCTCTACTCTGGATCGGTAATTGGTTGAGCGAATACCGCGATTATATTTTTGCCCTTGGCGGGGGAAGCGGAATAAAAGGTGAAGAGCCTGGAAACAAATCTTACTGTTATAGCATTTCGCGCGATATGTGGAAAGAATTAGAACCCATTCCCTGCCCAATCGGTTGGTATGTTGGAAATAGATTGGGTTTTGCTAATGGACACATCTATTATTGGCAAGGTGCTCCATCAACTTGGGATTGCGGTGGAAAGGCATTCTATATGTTTGAATTTGAAATATCCTTCCCAATTTTTGACACGGGTCCAGGGACTTATCCAAGCATCTTCGGCACGCATAATGGAACAATCACGCCAAATCAAACAATGAACGTGTCAAAGCTTTACACCTATCCCTGTCCAAGAACTGGCGGGCATACCGAATACGCAAGGATATGGAACTCGACTTTGGACGAAATTACAAGATGGGCTGGTTACAAGGGAGATTGGC
>JAGGZZ010000053.1 GCA_021161765.1 Candidatus Methanophagales archaeon
ACAGAGGAGAAATAGGATGAGGTATGTTCCTGGGGTGAAGATGTCTGGATGCATCAGTTAGATGTATGGTTGGGTGGAGATAATAATTGATGCGGAGCGAACGCTGGGTTATAGTGTATATACTATTAATTAAACTGTTTTTGCGAAGCAAAATAATCCTTTCTTGGTAAAGCTTCTTTCTTTAGAAAGAAGGTTTTGAAACAATCAGAAACCCCCTTCGGGGTTTCCGATACCTTCCCCGCTTTCCTTGTTTTTTGCGAAGCAAAAACAATACTTTCTTAGTAAAGCTTCTTTCTTTAGAAAGAAGGTTTGTTTTAGGGTTTCTCAATTTTAAGCCCGTAGAAATTAAAATTTACAATCTGTTACTGACCTCTTCGTTAACGATAAAACAAATACAAAACCTGCTGCATCTTTCAGAATAAATGTTTTTTAGACGCGGGGATAGCAGGGATAGCGGGGATAAAGGGGATCTAAATTTGGAATACCTCAAGATGCTGCGGGTCAAGGAATGGATAAAGTTCTTTGCGCCAATTCCGCTTATAGGGGCTATTTTAGCACATGCTACACCTTTTATTCTTATTTCAGTCGGCGTGATCTTCTTCTGTGTGATTGCTTTTGGGTTCGTCGTGAACAACTATTTCGATGTTGAAATAGACCTGCGGAATACGAAAAAAGTCAGGAGAGGCAATAATCCGCTTTCTTCGGGCAGAGTAACGAAAAGAGGCACTTTCGCACTTATGTGCGTGCTGCTCGCAATTGCAATCGCACTTGCCTGCTTTTTGAGCCCGGGCATAAGTGGCGTCTTATTCACGCTGCTGTGTATTTCTCTCCTCACGCTCTATTCGGTAAACCACATAAGGCTCAAGGAACGGTTTATTGTTGATATACTAACTCATGGACTGATGTTTGGCTTGTTTCCCGTTTTAGCAGGGTTCACGCTGGCAGATGGCGATTTAAATTTAAATTTAAATTTAAATTTAAATACGCATATTCTGCTGGTTGCCGCCCTGTTTATGATTATTGGTTGCGAGTCGTTACTTACGCATCAGATAAACGATTACGAAGAAGATTTAGGGTATTCGAGCACCACCGTTGTTAAAGTGGGTCTGAAGAAGGGGTGGGTTCTTCTCGCTTCGGCCGTTCTGCTATCCATTGCGATTTTAGAGCTGATTGTTCATTATTTCGATATTGGACTGGTGCTTCATAGCGCTGCGGTTGCATATCTGATCGCATATCCCCTCTATACGTGCAGGAATAGGAATGAACTCCAGAGCGTTATCAATACGTATTCCGTATATGCTCAATAAGGAGTGGGAAATCCTAAATCCTAAAAGAAACATCAACCGTATCCCCATCAACTACATGTTTAACAACACCGCCCCATATCTCCCCCTTCTCTAATTCTTTAACGTCAAATATCCACTCGGAATCATTACGCATCCAATGGCGATTATCGTTCTCATTATCGCTTACAACCAGGGTTCTATCTACTTCTTCCCCTTTTGAATCGCTTAGGGTTATCGCGTCATCGCTGTTATCCCGCCACTGATAAGGCGGGGTGTAGACATAATAAGCGAGGGGGTAAAGGATAGTGCCTTCAGGGATAGTTTCCCTTTCGCCATCTTCGGTTTCTAAAGTCCAGTTTCCTATATCCATGCTTCCATTGGATGGATTGTAAAGAGCAACCCACTCATTCCCCTTATCGTTCCCTGCGGGGTTTTGGTCAAAGGCGTATATTTCTACATCTGGGGAAGCGGATAAGGTGCTTGAAGTTGCTAAGGGTATGCCTGCGAAGAGAAGCACCAAAGCAATTCCTAATATTAATGCCTGCTTTTTGTTCATTTCCGTGAAACTCCTTAGATAGAGATGTGAAATAAGTTCTATGTGAAATACTTTAGAATTCTTTCCCGATTTTCATTTTCCTGTTTACTTTTATGGTATATCTCTATCAGCGTGACCAAAGTTTTATCTTGCTCATACGCATAAATTACTTATAGATACTATGTCCTTGAACTATTTCTGAAATAATTGAAGTCATAAATAAACGTCTTCACATCCGTGATAAATTCTTCAGCAGTATCTCCCTCAAAATTCCTCCACAGATCATAATCCGCTCTGTTCCTCTCCACATGCAAGCTATGTATCCTCGAAGCTAAATTTCTCTCTCCAACATTTTCAAAAAACTTGACTACTACGATATGGTCATTAAAATACTTCCCAGTATCTCTTCTAAGTTTTTTCTTAAATTTTTCAAGTTGTTTTTCATAGTTTTCCCTAACATGATGAAACACATAGTAGTAAGCTCTACTGATACTATTTCTTATTACAATTTCTCCTCCCGTCCCATCTAATAACTTTTCTGAGAAGTTTAAAAAATCAATAGGTTCTATCATATCCCTTACTTAAGTTTCTCTATTTCTACTAAAAAAGTAACATTTGGGTCAATCTCATAGACGATATCACAAAGTTCTTTCCAAATTTTCATCTTCTCCTCATGGGTTTTATACTCTATCTCAATGTTTATTACATGTTCCTCCCAATCTTCTACTTCAATATCTCTCCAAAGTTGCGCTCTTAATCTGTATCTTTTTCCGCTTTTGTTTAGATATGTAAATATTTGTGGGATAGCGCTCACCAGAATTATCCTTAAGTTTTCATCCTTTTCGGCTTTCTCTTTAAGTGCATCATCTAAGTATCTTCCTATACCCATAAAAGCTTCTTCCTCCTTAGCTCTCTGAATCTCTTCAAACGGTTTTTTGTTTAGCTCTAAAAGGCTTAATGGATCTGTTGGTTGAACATTTATCATTGCTGCTGTATCTTGGGGAGTTTTCCAAATCTGATATGGCTTTATCTGATATGGCTTTACTATATTTTCCATATCCGATGCTAACGGAATAGGGTTATATGCTGTTTCTTTGTCACCTGTGTCAAACGGATTAATCACCAAACAACACCTCCAAAACCTCTTCGGCTTTTCTCATTGTCTCATGGTAGGACTTTAATTTTTCCATAATTCCACTACTCCCCTCTTTTATATCAGAGTGAAAATTGAAATTTGCTAACACCTTTTCATCAGGGAGCAAGTTCACCGTAACGATAAAATCCTCAAAGTTGAAACGTATTGTCCCACCGACTCTATAATCTTCTGAAAATGCTTTTCTAAATTTTTCTACATCTGGTGAGAAAATGCTCCCCAAGTTCTTCTCAGTTATCTCTCGATATGAAAAGTTGAAACCTATGGCGGTGTATGGTGTTTCTGGTAAACTGTTGACATAGTTTTTAATGACTATAGGTAGCTTATCAATAATATCCGGCTCTACTCTTTTTACTATTATCTGCATCCTGCCTGAGTCCACATGAATGCGCAAGTCATTGTTTTCAACCATAGAAAAGGGAGGCGTGTGAATGAAATTGATTATAGGCTCCTCTAACACTTCCTTTTTAATAACCCACTCCTTAGAAACTATCGTAGGATTATGACTTCTTGCTAAAATTACCACATTCGTATTATCTAATTTTTTTTTCACTCATAAGTTATACTAAAATGTTTTTATTTTAAAGGTGGAAAGTGGAGCAATTAGAAAAAAGGGCTTAAAGTCAATACGTTAGGCGCAAAGCCTAAGCCACGAAAACAGTTAATAAAAATGGCGAGCGGAACACCCCCACTCTATCTAACATTCAACCCTCTACATAAATCGCAGGTTTAAGCGGAATGGCAAACTTCCTCTTGCCCTTCGGGTCGGGCTCCTCGTTTATCCCTATTTCACAGCCGAACTCTTTCGTTAAATACGCTTTCTCACGTTCCAGAATCTCCCTCTCGTTCAGCTCGAAATAATCCAGATTGCTTTTCGTCACGCGCTTCACGAAATCCACCGTGCTCTTATCCTTTCGGAGTTTCATCGCCTCTTTAATCTTATCCTTATCCGGCAAATCCTTTATCGCTTTGAGTATCTCCCACTTCCATTTCTCCTCATCTGCATCTGCGGTATAAACGTAAATTTTTGTCGGCTCAATGCGGGCTATTTTCAGTATCTCCTTTATATCCGCGATTAACGAAACCAGATATTCCTCCTCGCGCTCCACGCGGTCATCAATAAACGCCTCCTGTAGCTCCGGCAGCGATTGTAACGAAATGAAACTGTGATGCAGCTTATGCCATTCCTCTTCACAGATATGCGGCACAATTGGCGATAGAATTAGCAGCCAATCCTCTATTACGTTTCTGACTATCCTTCTCCTCTTTTCCGGGCTCTCTCTGCGCTCGTAATATCTAATGTCATTCAGCAAATTGAACACCAGATTTATCCCCGCTTCTCGTATTCGGAATGCGTCGAACCGCTCAATGGATTCCTTTAACATTCGGTAGAACCGCGACAGCAGCCATCTATCGGTATGCGTGAACTCTTCCTCCTTTAGTTCCGCTACCTCCACACCTGTGCTATTCTCGAATACATCTATTAACGCATTAAATCGCTTCTTCAGCGCATCCACATCCTGCTCCCGCCAGTTGATCACACTTGCGAAATCCGCATTAATCGCACAATAAAGCCTGAATAAATCCACACCGTAAAGTTCTGATACCTTTGCTAACGGGATTACGTTTCCCTTGCTCTTTGATATCTTCTGCCCTTCTCGAATCATCAACTCATTCAAAGTTATCGCCCCGGGCCACCGGGTCGGAGGAAATATCGCTGCGTGATGCATTAAAAAGAAAACCAGATGATTTGAGAGGTGCGGTGGTGCCGTGTGCCGCAGGTCGTTCGGATACCAGTATTCAAATTCTTCCTTTATCCCGTTCAAAACGTCAGCTTCTATGTGGGTCGCCTTTGATAATTCGTCTGCACCGCCACTGCCAATCCCAAGAAACACGTAATCAAAGAACTGCTCATTCAGACAATCAACCGGCAATTGCCTTACCCGATGGGCTATGGTGTACAGCGCCATGTAAATGGTAGAGTCGCTTAGCGACTCGATTATCCAGTCCTTTTCAAACGGAAACCGCGTGCCCAGACCCCTTTTACGTGCACACGGTCGCAACGCCAGCCAATCAATAATGTCGTGCATATACGCCTTGTACTTCTCAGGATAGAACGTCATGCCCTCCACGAGTTCGTGCCCCAAATCCTTCCACCATTTCGGTGTGTAATCTATAAACCACTGGTCTTGCAGGACGGCAACTATTACCTTCCCACCGCTTCGCGTCACCGCCTTCCTCGACGTTTCATAAAACACATCCGCTATATTTTTCCCCTTTAACCAGTCCTTTACTTCATCTTTTATCGCCGCGATTTTGATACCCGCAAAGTCCCCGCACTGTTCATTTAACACACCACGATAAAACTCGTCCTTATAAATTATCTGCGTGGCTTCTTCCAGTCGTGCATCTTCCTGATTCGCTATTCCCATCTTCTCACATATCTCTTTCGCGGGCAGTTCGTACCCTTCTATGTCTATTACCTTTATCGGCTCGATTTCAATCCCTTCCTCCCTCCTCACGTCTTCCAGTGCGATGTAATCGTAAGGAGCATGCGCAGGAACCGAATAGACCACGCCAGTGCCTACATCCGGGTCAACAAAGCCCGCAGATAAAACCGGGATTTCCCTGCCCTTCATTGGCTCCTTGACCTTCTTACCTACCAAATAACTGCCCTCTATTTCCTCTGTACCCTCTACTGCTTCCCGCTGGTAACCCAGTTTCAACGCCGCTTCACGGGATACAATCCAGTATTCCCCGCCAACCGCGACTTTAACGTATTTTGCCGTGGGCTTTATCCACAGATTTGTAACGCCAAAAACTGTTTCTGGACGCAGCGTCGCCGCGATTAAGTAGGTGTCATCAGAAACTCCGAACTTTATGGTTGTGTGTTCTATTATTGTTACTTTATTCGTATCTCCTTCTTCGATGTCGTCCTCGCCAACCGGCGAATTATCTTCAATGGAATACGTGATGGGGTAGCTCCCTTTCTTTATTACTCCCTTGTCGTAGAGCTTTTTGAACTGCCATTCGATAAACTTGTTGTACATCGGCTCGGTGGTATTGAACTTCCTTCGCCAGTCTATGGAATAGCCCATACGCTCGAAATCCTCCGAAATCCGTTCAGCGAAGAAATCCGCAACCCGCTCCGCACGACTAAAACTGCTGATAATTCCGTCTATCTTACTCGCATCTTCATATATTGATACATAATCCTTATACCGTGCTATAACCTCCTGGTCGCCTTTTGCTATGCTGTCAGCAATCGCTAAAATCGGCGTTCCGGTAACGTGAAAAGCCATAGGAAATAGCACATTGTAGCCCTGCAATCGCTTAAATCTCGCTATTATATCGCCTATCGTATTTGTTCTTCCATGACCTATGTGCAGCGGTCCTGAGGTGTATGGGTAAGGAACGGTCAAAAAGAACTTTTTCTTTCCTCTTTTTTGTTTCGCTATGTCCGCATCAAAAATCTTGCCTTCTTTCCATCTACGCTGCCATTTCTCTTCCGTTTCCTTGATGTTCAGTCCTGCCATTCTGTTCCTTTACTGTATTATATTTCCTTTTTAGCAAATCGTGATATTATTCTTGTGAGGGCATTTATTTATACTATAAAATAAAGCCGAGAGGTACTATAAAAGTTCAAATGTTATTTAATATACACAAAGTTCGATTTTGAAACATGGAATCAGTACGACACATATTAATTGCTATTTGTTCCTTGCTCGTGGTGATTATGGTAGGGACGATAGGCTTTTGGTATATCGAAGCCCAACAGCAACTCTCCCTTCTTGATGCCCTCTACATGACCATAGCCACAATTACCACCGTTGGATATGGTGATATAGTTCCTGAGACTCCCGCCGGGAGAGTATTTATGGCAGGATTGATGATTTCGGGCGTAGGCGTAGCCTTATATGTACTGGTAGAAATAATAGGATTAGTACTGGAAGGAAGGTTAAGCAAAGCTTTTGGTATAGCGAAGGAGAGAAGAAGCGTGGCAAAGATGAAAAACCACAAGATAATATGCGGCGGAGGTCGCACAGGGAGTGTAACAGCAGAAGAATTCAGAAAAGAAGGCTTAGATTTTGTAGTCATTGAGCGCGATTCTGCGATTGCAATAGAACTAAGGAAAAAGAATTTGTCGGTGGTGGAAGGA
Organism: Candidatus Methanophagales archaeon; assembly: GCA_021161765.1. Lineage (GTDB taxonomy): Archaea > Halobacteriota > Syntropharchaeia > Alkanophagales > Methanospirareceae > QEXZ01. The sequence continues at coordinate 7,134 of JAGGZZ010000053.1, forward strand.
GATGCGACATTGGATGAGACTTTAATAGAAGCAGGCGTAGAACGCGCTTCTGGATTGGTATCTACTTTACCTTCGGATTCTGATAATTTGTTCCTCTGCATTGCTGCGAAAGAGCTCAATAGGAATCTGGAGATAGTAACGAGAGCGAGTTCTGAAGAGGCTGCTAAGCGGCTATACAGTGTGGGTGTAAAAAAAGTAATTTTATTGGAAAAAATAGGCGGGAGAAGGTTGGCAAGAAGCTTAACAAAGCCGGCAATCGCTGATTTCCTCGAATTCGCTACGAAGACAGGGGAGACCTCGTTAGAAAGTTTAACGGTTGGACATGGTGCGAAAATTGCAAATAAGCGCATTAGAGACGCATGTAGTATCTTAGGGATAAAGGAAAAAGTAGGAACAACAATAGTCGCTATCATAAGGGGCGAGGAAGTCATAAACATAGGTCCTGATGATGAAATACGGGAGGGCGATACCGTGGTGGTCATCGGGAAGCGGGAATCGCTGGATAAGCTTGGGGAGCTGAGGGTCTTCTAACAAACTTTTTTGCTTCGCAAAAACCTTTACTAAAAAAAACGCTACGCAGTTTGCTTCGCAAAAACCTTTACTAAACAATTACTTTTTATCCTTTGCTCATTCATGATAGTTAAAAGAGAGTGTTATAAATGCGAATATCTGAACTTCCCGAGATAGGCACGAAGTACGAGATAGAAAGTCCGAAAGGAGATAAAGTAGCGGTCATATTTTTGACGACCGGTGAGATAGAACTCTACGTCTTAGAAGCCGGTGCTGAGCACCCTTCGGTTACACGGCTGACCTCGGAAGAAGCACGACGTCTCGGAAGCGTTCTAACCGGGGCGATGCTCACAATAGAGCGCGAGGACGTTGAGGTCTCGTTTTCAGAAATTTCTGACCTCAGAATAGGTATTCGTATGGGTTTAGCAACGGAGAGGATAGTAGGCAAGAGTATCAAGGATTTGGCAATCAGGGAA
>JAGGZZ010000109.1 GCA_021161765.1 Candidatus Methanophagales archaeon
CACATTACCCATACCTGATTGTAGAATTTGAACACCGTGTTCATTCGCTGGAATTCGCCCCAGGCAGGACTATCTTGCCTGGGGCGAATTCCAGCGAATGAACACGGTGTTCAAATTCTACAATCAGGTATGGGTAATGTGGATGATTTCGGCTGCTTTTTGCATCTGCTACACGCTGAAAAATCAAAAGGAAAAGCTTAGAAAAGTTTTTAGTGTATTCGTGGTCATCCTTATTCTTGCATCCGGAATCTATCCCGTTCTTGGAACCTACACGTGGCTGAAAGGATTTGAAACGAGCCCAACACTGGATGGAACAGCGTATCTAAAACATTCAAGCATTCGGGTAGACGGTGCATCAATTGAGCCTGCGGGAGATTATTTAGCAATATGCTGGATTTCGAAGAACGTAAAAGGCAGTCCAGTAATTCTGGAGGCGGTGCCGTCTAATGCTCCCTGGGATCAGCAGTTTGACTATACCTACTACAGCCGTGTTTCAAGTCTCACAGGTTTGCCCACGGTCGTGGGCTGGGTATTTCATGAGCACTCCTGGGGCTATAAGACCGACATAACCGAACCCAGAATAAATGACGTGAACATCATTTACCGCACAGAAGACGTGGAACTTGCAATGAAAAAGCTCAAAGATTATGATGTGAGATATATTTTTGTTGGCTCTCTTGAATATATGCAGTATCCGGAAAGAGGTTTGCAGAAGTTTGAAGATGGAAATGTTTTCAAAAAAGTGTATGATGAAAAAGGTGTTCAGGTTTATGAAGTGCTCTAACTTTATGACGGGAATAGACTGACTAAATTCGAATCAAATTGTTTTGATTTTGAAGACGTGTTCAGTACGGCGGGGGTCAGGATATACAGGGTGAAGACGTGCTGAGAAAAATAATGCAAACAATCTTATGCAAACAATCTTTTAACAAATGTCCCACCCCTTCTGTTCCATGTATTGATATGCTTGCGCAAATGCGTCGGTTTCAGCGTCCTTTTTACTACTGAACCATTTACCGCTTTTTACTCCTTTTAGTTCGACATATTCGCCTGTTTGACTGTGAATGTCTTTAATTGAGCATTTTTCTATCTTCCACCTTGTCTGGTGTCCCTCTCCGCTCGAAGCATACACGAAATCTATTTCCGGGTTACAGCGATGTATTTCCCTGAACTTATTCTCGAATTGGTTTCTAATTGGAAGGAAGCCCCTTCCGCTCGACATTTCCTTTTTTATCGTTTCTAAGATGTCAAATTTAAGTAGGAACTTTTTCACTTCCTTAATCCTGCTAAATTCTTTGGTATCCCAATATATTGCACCGCAAATAGCCTCGAAAACGTCTGCGATAACTTTTGGACTTATGTTTTCCCTCTGCTCGTTTGCTCTGATGTAATTTCTGAGACCTATATTTTCCCCGTATTCTGCCAACCTCAAATTATTTTCTAACTCTGCCTTCAGAAACGTCATTTTTCCTTCATCGAGAGATGCTGAGTTCGACATGAAAAGTTCTTCTGCCAATATTAAACTGATTACACGGTCTCCGAGGAACTCAAGTCGTTGGTAATCAGATGAATTGGGATGTTCGGTAGAATATGAGCCCGTGGTTATCGCTTCTTCCAAAAGTGTGATGTTCTTAAACGTGTGTCCTATCAACTTTTCTAATTCCATGTTGTCACGCCCTTCAACTACTTTCTTTTCTAAACAACGTTTCTGGTCACGGTGGAAATTGGTGTAATATAGGGGGTTACTTTTCGGAGGCACCGTCTAAAAATATAGTGATTTATCACCGCGGAGAGCGCCGAGACCCCCAGGTTTTAAGATGGTTTCAATCTTTGCTCAGTTTTTTTCCGGTGCCTCTGCGTTCTCGGTGTGCTCGGTGGTGAATACTACAACCCCAGCACATCCTTAAGCCTGAACTGGTATTTCCCCAGTTTACCGCCGAAGTTTCCTGCCGTTATTTTTACCACGCCGGGCACTTTCACCGCCGCTTTTATCCCTGCGCGCATCGCTTCTTTAACCGCGCCCTCACTGAGCCCGTTTATCACCACTTCAAAGACGCCATTTACCTCTGCGGGCAGTTCAGACGCTTCTATTTTGTCTTTCAGTGTGGGGCAGTACTTCTCGTTTATCGTTGCGTGCATGAACTTGTATTTCTGCGAGCCCGGCTTTGAACCCGATGCGACAACACCACCCGTAAAAGGAGTTATTGTGCCTTCCACTTGTCCGACTGCAGAAACGGCATCCTCTGCCGCTGTTAATGCGGACATCTGGTCCTTCGCAAGGATAAACAAATTCCCACCTGCAACGCCCGCCTTTGCGCCCAGATTCTTCTCTATCACGAACTCGCCGCCCATTATTGGGGTCCTTGACACCTCTCTACCGTAAAGTTCCTCCTCGGACTCGTATCCATCGCCAAAGAACTTCAACTTGAAGCCCGTATTGAACTCCTTCTCGCTTTCCTCTGCCTTTAAACCATTAAATACCGCCGTTGTCGGGCAGGTGAGAACGCATTGCCCTATCCTCGCAAGCAGTTGCTCGTCCAATGCCTTATAGCCAAACGTGCACATAATTATGTACGCACCCGGTCTTCCATCTGGTGTCTCCTCTGGAGATGCTATTTTATCTATCCCCGCCTCTGCGGGGCACATTATCACAGACGTCCCGAATCCCGTCGCTTCTTTCGCCGCTTCCATCGCCCATTTCTCGTTCACCGCCGTTATCAATACTCGCGCAACCTTTATCGGAAACGCCTCGGCAAATGTATCTTCTATTTCCACGCCTTCCAGTTCTAATCCCATTTTTCTTTTACCTCAAAAAATGAGAATAATGTCAAAGTAAAAAAAGTTTTCCTTTTTTTTGTTGTACCTAAAGTATAACGCCATTCTACAGTCAATCACATTCCTCTCACTCGAAAATAAAAATAATCCCATCATCTGTGTTAATCTGCGTTAATCTGTGTCTATAATTTATTTTCGGCTTTGAGCTTTGGCTTTTATTTTGTGAATTTCCCCAGCTAAAGGTTTTTATATACTACTTCCTATTTATGAGTTATATCTCAAAATTGATATAAAATGAAGACCGAGACGAAGATGAACGGGGATATAATGCTTTCGCTAAGAAAGCTCGCTTTGTTAGGCGCCGTAGAACAACCTGTTAAGGTTTCTTCGGGGCATTTCGCCGAAGCTATCGGCCTAAGCGTACAAACGGCCGCAAGGCGACTTCAAGAGCTCGAAAAAAACGGCCTTGTGCATAGAAGAGTAATAGCGGACGGACAGTGGGTAATACTGACAAAAAGAGGTATAGAGCAATTAAAGCGCGAGTGTTATGAGTATCATGAACTGTTTTTTTCCACGCCGAAGATTGAAGTTGAGATAGAAGGTCGCTTGATTAGAGGTTTAGGTGAGGGAGCGTATTATACAACACTGGATGGGTACAAGGAGCAATTTGAAGCTAAACTGGGCTTTACCCCTTTTCCCGGCACCGTAAATCTCAGCCTTGACTTGCTATGCATGGTAACAAGGAAGAAGCTGGAGGGTCGAGGTGGAATAGAAATAGAAGGTTTCGAATTGGAAAACAGGACGTTTGGCGGTGCTAAGTGTTTTCCCTGTAAGATACTGGATGAGCGAGCGGAAGGGATTAAAAGTGCGGTCATCCTCCCTCACCGAACACATTATCCGGAAGACATTCTTGAGCTAATTTCGCCTATTTTCCTGCGTGGCGAACTCGATCTGAGGGATGGAGATATGATAAGAATAAGCGTGGTAATATGAATATGAGCAACAATGACATTCCGGAATCGGTAAAAAAGGGCATAGAATACGTGAAGAGAGGAAAACTCGTATTGATATATGACGCCGAGGACCGGGAAGGCGAGACTGATTTTGTAATGCCCGCTTCTTTTATCACGTCACAAAAAGTCGCTTATTTTAGAAAAGAGGCAGGTGGACTTATATGTGTTGCTATTCATCCTGTCGCAGCAGACCGACTTGGTCTTCCTCTCATAAGCGACATTCTAAGAAACACGAACTCCAACTTCGCACCTCTAAGAAGAATAGTGGAAGAAAAGGGCGACCTTTTGTACGATAACCGTTCCTCTTTCTCCCTGTGGGTGAATCATCGTGACACGTTCACGGGTATAACAGATAGGGACAGGGCGATGACGATAAAAAAGATGGGAGAAGCTGTAGATAAAGTATTAAACGGAAATGACCGCTCTTACGATTTCTACTCGGAGTTCCGAACCCCCGGGCACGTTTCAATACTAAAAGCTGCGGACGGTTTAATGGAAGAAAGAAGAGGACAGACCGAGCTTTCTGTGGCATTGGCGTTGCTTGCGGGCATATCCCCTGCAATGGTAATATGCGAGATGCTGGACAGTGAATCCGGAGGTGCTGTTTCCAAAGCAGATGCAATCGCTTTTGCATCGAAGCGAGATGCAGTTTTTATGGAAGGAAAGGAGATAATAGAGGCGTATCAATCAATTACCTCGCTATGATATTTCAACTGAATGTGCTCAATAAAGAGTGTGAAATCCTAAATCCTAAGCACCAAATCCTAAACAATATCAAAATCCAAAATCCCAAAAGGAAGGTCTGTTTTGAATTTTGAGTTTAGATATTGGAGTTTGTTTAGACCGGGGCTCTGCCCCGGTAACCCCGCAAGCCCAGTAG
>JAGGZZ010000251.1 GCA_021161765.1 Candidatus Methanophagales archaeon
GACTTAAAGGAGGGGAATAAGAAGATAAAAGTAACACAACTGTGGAAGTGGTTGATAGAGCAATAGAGCAGATTTTGTCCGCTATGCGAAAAATAGAATTCCACGACAGGAACAGAGAACTAAAGGAAATACGGAACATACTTGAGCGCGAGCCATCGTTAATAACCTTCATTTACGGACCCATAAACAGCGGTAAGACCGAACTGATAAGCAATGTTGTGAAACAATTGCCCGCCGAAGATTATGCAATTTTCCGCATAAATTTGGTCAAGAGGAATGTGCTTTTCGTTGACCCCACGCGGAGGACGATAAGACCACAGTCGAGGCTGGATTTGCTCGCTATTCGTGAAATGGTGAAGGAGGCATACAAAAAGTATTTACTTCACCCGAATTTATAATTATTACTGGGGTACGGATATGGCAAAAAAATTAGCGGCGCTGGATGTGAACAAATGCATTGGGTGTATGGAATGCATGTTTGCATGTTCGCGGAGGGTAGGTAGAGGCGGGTTTGACAAGTCGGCGATAAGAGTGAGGTCTGCGGGTGGCATAGAGCGAGGTTTTGTAATCGTTGTCTGCCGCGCATGTGAGAATCCGCCGTGCGCAAAAGTGTGCCCAACGGGTGCTTTAAGGGAGCGTAAAGGAGGAGGAGTGATATTGAACGAGGATAAGTGCATAGGCTGTGGTTTCTGTGCGCAAGCTTGTATCATGGGCGCTATTTTCTGGGATAACGAGAAGAACAAGCCTATCGTGTGTAAATACTGCGGTGAATGCGCGGATTATTGCGTGCATAACGCCATTGGTATGGTTGAGGTTAAGGCTGGGGCGTAGCAGGAGGGTAATGAAAATGTTAACGAAAGCAAAAGATATGAACAGGGTTCTGTATATAGATTTAACGAAAAAAGACAACAAAATAGAGGGCAGAGAGGATTTATTTGACGAATATTTGGGTGGTTCAGGCGTTGCGATAAAGCTTCTGGAGGAAGAATGTCCGAAGGGTATAGACCCGCTAAGTGCGGGAAATCCGATAATTTTTGCCGTCGGTCCTCTTACTGCTCTATATCCCTCCGCTTCTAAAACCGTGGCGATGTTCAAATCGCCGTTAACCGGTAACCTTGGAGAAAGCCACACGGGTGGAAGAAGTGCGATGGCTATTAAGCTTGCAGGTTACGGGGCAATAGTCATCAAAGGTTCAAGTGACATTCCAGTATATCTGGCAATACGCGGTGATGAAGTAAAGTTCAAGGACGCTTCTTCTATCTGGGGCATAGAAGCGGTAGCGGTGGGCAGGATTTTAAGAGAGGTGGAGCCCGGCGCAGGTGTAAGAACCATTATACGGATTGGAAGAGCAGGAGAAAAAATGGTGAGGTATGCCTGCGCGGTATGTGAAACCTATCGCCATTTTGGGCGACTTGGTTTAGGTGCAGTGATGGGCTCGAAGAAACTGAAAGCCGTAGTTATATCCGCAGATAAGAGCATAGAGATACCAAAAGAGAAAAGGAAGGAATACAAGCTCGTTTACGATGAGATACAGGATGTTGTGGTTGAGACGGATGCGATGGAGAAATATCATGATTTAGGCACGGCAGGGAAGATTTATGACTTGAATAAACTCGGTGGAATGGCATACAAGAATTTAGAATCCGCGAGTGCACCGGAAGAGATTGCGAGAGAATTTTCAGGAGAGAATATTGCCGGGAAGTATCTTTCGAGGCGAGTTTCATGTGCTCACTGCCCGGTGGGTTGTATTCATTTAGCATCGCTCAGAGAACTTTCAGAGCCCGGTTATTATTTCAAGACCTCAATCATCCCTTACGATAACGAGACAATTTACGCACTTGGTTTTATGCTCGGGATGAACCGTGCGGAGGATTATCTGAGGCTGATTGATGCGGTTGACCGGATTGGCATGGATGCGATAAGCACTGGAGTGACTTTAGCATGGGCGACGGAGGCGTATGAGCACGGGATAATAACAAAAGAGCATACCGGTGGTCTTGAGTTCCACTGGGGCGATGTCGCCATCTATTCCGAGGCAATAGAGAAGATAGTGGCAATGCCAAATGAATTCTATCGAAATATGGCTATGGGCTCTGAATATGCATCCAGCGTTTACGGTGGGCAGGATTATGCACTTGCATTTGGTGGTAATGAGATGCCGGAATACCATACTGGAATTGCATGCTACTTAAACAATCTCACGGGTGCAAGGCACAGCCATCTTGATTCCGCGGGATACGACCTCGACCAGAAGTTAATAGGGAAAGAATTCACGATTGAAGAAGTAGTGAGAGCGTTATTAAAGGAGGAAGAATGGCGGCAAATACTATCAAGTCTCGTGGTGTGCTTCTTTGCGAGGAAAGTTTACACCGCAGAAAGGGTAATAAAGGCTCTGGATGCGATAGGGATAGAAAACTGGACGGAGGGAAAATTAGAAGACCTTGGGAGAGTTATTCATCGTGCTAAAATGGACTTCAAGTTCAGAGAAGGGTTTGACCTCGCAAAACTGCGCATACCGAAGCGGATTTTTGAGGTTCCGACACCGCATGGGTTATTAAAGGAGGAAGACGTGAGGAAAGCGATTGAGATATATGGTGAGATGATTTAGTCATTCCAGTAGTAAATTGCAATTGATAAACCACGAGAACTCACAAGAAACCTTTTCTTTCAAACTTTAGGAAAGTTTAATCAAAATTTGCGCAACGGTGTCTAATACATCCGGCTCATCATCAACAATCATCACGGTTTTAGTTTCGACCTTTGTCACCTTTAGTTCCGTTTTAATTTTTAATTTTTTATCCTTTATCTTTCACAGCAGCAGCTACAAATTGAAGTGGTCCCTTTTTACCTATTATTAGGGCTGTTGATAACAATCAGTTTCGTGTTTTTCGATACTGCGGATTCAAGCGATGCGTAGTTTATTTCTTCTTCCACTCGCTTCACCCATTTCGGGTTTCCACCCGCTAATTTCACTGCGGATTTAATTTTTTAGATGCTATATGATGCACAAAATTGACTTCCAGTGGAGACCGATGTTGGCAAATAAAAAAGGACACTGGGCGATATTTCTCGAAATCATAAAGATAAGAGGACAGCCACCCCTTAAATCGGCGCATTTAATGAATATCTCCCTATAATGCTCTTCGGCTATCTCGTCACTGCTCTCGTCCTCAAATAACAAGAGCGCGATATGCGACCGAACGGCATCAAGCGAGGTACCTGGGAAATTTCGGATATTCCACTGATTTCTGAGCTCTTTGAAGAAATTTTCTATTCTCCATCGCTTTGAATACCGCTTTGGAACGTCTATGGTGCCGAGCGTCTTGTTATTCGTGAGCACGTTTATACCACGGTCTCTATTTATATGGCATGAAATCAAACGAATTTTTATTGAATATATACTAATTAAAGAGAAGCGGGGGCAGTAGGGTAGCCAGGTTATCCTCGTGGCTTTGGGAGCCATGGACCCCAGTTCAAATCTGGGCTGCCCCATCAAACTTTCTTTAAAAGAAAGTTTAATCAAAGAATCTTCTATAGGGCGTGGGAAGAGAAGATCAAGTCTCTTCATTCTACACATGCTAAAGCTAAAGCACCAAGAGGACATGCTTTTACGCATATCTCACACCGAACGCATTTCTCCTCTTCCATACATATATTCCACGAAGAATCGAACTTGAACACACCGGTTGGACAGACAGAAATGCAAGCACCACAGTGGACACATCGCTCTTCATCCCATGCAATCAGCTTCACTAATCTCTTTACTTCCACCCCTTTCTGCCTGAAAAGCTCCGCAACACGTTCAACTTTATCGTCCGGAACGTCAATAATGAGGTCGGCTCGCACGGCATCCACGTTCGCCCGGTCTATGTTTATTTTCGCACCTGTTTCTAAGATCACCTCAGCGGTATACGGCGTTTCATGCAAACGTGACGAGAACCTCTCCAATAGCAGCTTCATAATGTTCTTATATCCTATTCTTCACTTATATCATATTTTTCATGTATATAAACTAAAGATGATTTCAAGAAAAAATAAATTATAGACACAGATACACAGACAAAACAAACTGCAAAGTGCAAAATTTGTGTAATCTGGTGGTTATTTTTCGGAATGATTGTAAACGTGAAAATTGTTGCAGATAAGGAAAAAGAAGAAGAGCGAAGGATAGAAGTCCCGGGTGGAGATACATACGAGAACATATTAGAAAAGTTGGGAATAAATCCCGTGGAGGTAATTGTCCTTCGTGAGGGTAAGCCCGTGCCCGAGGATGAGAAAGTAGGGGTCAGTAAGAATAAAGAAGAAATAACGATAACTATTGCCCAAATTGTCTCAAGTGGATGAGATATTAGTTGTGCGGGCACGCTCTCGGTCGACACTTTCGCTACCAGCCAGACCCCCAACGTCTTTCTCCACACCGCTACCCTGCGAGCGCCAACCGTCCACAGTGAGTCTGCTCCCTTCCGGGCCTGAACCGGTATCCATGACAGAGGCATGACAACAAACCCTCCAGTTCGCCACCATACCACCGTTGACCCCGCAGGACGGTGCTTCTTCGTAGGACTTCGAGCTGAAACTGGGAACTACGGTGCCTTCTTCGAGCTTCGCCTCTCGCATATCGGCGATTTCGAGTTGCAGAGGACGCCTAACCCTCCAGACTAGCCCGCACAAATATATATTTGTTTGGAATATAAATAAGCTTTCTTTCTTGTTATGGACGGGTTCTTTTAAAAGGTAATCGCATCCCTTTTCCCGTGCCATGCCCATGCCGGTAGTCGCGGAACGTAAAAGCACCTGATGTGAAACTGGTTACCGATTGGAGTTTCCTCCCGTAGGTAACATGCCGGATTTTTCTTAAAATCGTTTCCAATTGCTTTCTATGTTCCTCTATTAAAATTTTCTCTTCGCCTTCACCTTTAACATCGTGATAGAGCTGCGTCATGTCGTCAAATACATCTTTCAGCTCCCTGTCGTCCACGTAATAGCTCACGAGTTTGCTCAGCTCTTCGTACACTTCTTTTAGCCTTTCCTTGTAGCGCTCCATCTCATTTTTTGCAAGGAATACTTCTCCGTCGCTTAATGAGCGTTCAAGCCGGTCAAACGTCCATCCACTTGCTAAAACTCGTACCTCGGGATAGAATCTCTTTACATACTCGGGCTTTCGGGTCAATATGTTTCTAACGCTTATAATGCCGATAAGCACGCCATTTTCGACCACGGGCAGCCGTTTTATGTTCTCCGTGGAGGCAAGTTCACATGCTTCCTCCACTGTCGCTTCCGGTTTGATGGTGACCAGAGGGCAAGACATTATCTCTTTTGCTTTTACCTCACTCCCCCTTCTCCCCCTGTACTTTAACAGAACTTTCAATGCGATGTCACGCTCGGTGATAATTCCCGCGGGTTCGCCTTTTGAGGTTATAACTACACTGCCCACCTCCAGATCCGCCATGTCCTTCGCTATTTTGATAACCCCTGTATCTCCCTCTTCGGTGATAATCGGCGTGCTCATTATGTCACGAACTTTCATCTTTCGCTTTTCTCCTCCTTCTGCCTCTGCCTCTCCCTCCGCGCTCATCTACATTATCCTGTATTTATATCATATGAAAGATGATATATTTATGGTCATTTTTAGCAAAACCCCTTGCTTCCTTTTCATCTTTTCTTTATAAAAATATTATCGCTGTTCTTTAGCGGGTAAACTTAAGATTCGCTATATATACTATCGCTGTTTTCTTTGCCTCTCCCCTCGCCACTAAAAGAATATCAGCGATTATTTCTAATCTGCCTCTTCGCTCTTTAACTCTCTCCTTATGACTATCCCTCATGGCACACAAATTTCCACGATTTTTGCCATTTTTACATTTTTACTCACCATCTCAAAATCTCCTCATACACACCCTTCGTCATTCTTGCGATATTATCCCACGAAAATCCTTCCGCAGTCTTCCTTCCGTTCGAGCCCATCCATCTCCCTTTTTCCAAATCCGAAAATATGCTCTTTATTCCCCATGCGATTGAATTCGGATTGTCATACACCTTTAGCCCATTGACATCGTGCCAGACGTAATCAAAGCCGTTATGCGTTACCACGATTGGTTTACCAGCAGCCCATGCTTCCAGCGCAACTATCCCAAAAGGTTCGTTCCTTGAGGGTATGCATACCATATCGCACGCCTTGTAGAAATTCGTGAGGTCACCATCCAGAACATAGCCCAAAAAACGGGTTGCATGCTGAACGCCAAGCTCCCAGGCTCTATGTTCTAAATCACCTCTCATGTAGCCGTCACCGATGAAAAAGAACTTCGCATCAGGGAATTCAGCTAAAACCGAGGGAACTGCTTCTAATAGCAAATCCGCCGTACCACTCTAAGTTTCTTATGTCTCTTGAACAACCATCGTGAAAAACATTCCCGCATCTTCCGTACTCGGTTGAGTGAAGGGTAAAAACGGTTTTCTTCCCTCTTGCATTCTTTATCTCCGCGAGTGCATTTACAGTCATCCAATCATGCCCATGAACGATGTCAAAATTGCCTGATATGTTCTCGGTTTGGAAGAAATGATAAGCGAAGGAGTGGCACATGTTGTCCATCTCAGCCATAAAATCGGGATTCGAGTCGAACGGGCAGCGATGATAATGCACTCCATCTATCACTTCATAATGCCTTTGTCCATTTCCCATCCTTGTGAACACATGCACTTCATTCCCGGCTCTTTGAAGAGCAGCAGCGAGTTCTGTAACATGTGGCGCAACACCTCCGACCGCAATCGAATGTAAAGATTCCCAACTAAACAGTGCGATTCTCACTTTCTTCTATCTCTCTGTCAAGGTTGTCTCTCAACTCTGACAGGTTCTTTATCGCAATAGTCATGTCACTGTCACCGCTGCTGCTTCTATTCAGATAATATGGATTCTTCCCAGTAGGGTCGAATAAAGAAGTTGCGAGCCTGGACAGTTCTACCCTTTTCTCTTTTATTTCCGCCTTCTTCTTTGTCCATTCTTCCCCTCTCACTTTCCTTGCTCTCCTCGTCATAAAACTTCACCTCCCTACCCCATTCTTACCCCCTCTGCCACTCTAACTTTCGATTTCAACTTACCTAAACGCTCCTGTATCGTGCCGATCAAGTTGCCTCTCGGCTCCCACCACTGCATGCCTGCGACTTCAGGTGCAAGTGTCTCATCCCTGAACACATCTCGTATCCATACAGCGAAATCGTTGTAACCCTCTCCGAGATGATAATCTATCGCCTTCTGGTCTACTTTTCTCAACATATCCACAAACATCTCCAGGCTGTGTGCTACAAAACCTGTATGAACGATTTTCCCTCCCTTGCGCATGTTAAAGTAAAAAGCCTCTTCGTCCGAAACAGTACGTAACAAATTCCCGTTCTCAGTTCCGTCTTTCCTTCCATTTCCATTGCCATCGAATCTTACAAATCTTTTTATGGTGTTATCCACGGTTGAACGGTGCGGAATGGTAACAAAGGGCCATATCTTCCCGTTAAGAACTTCAACGTCCTTTCCGAGCTCGCAATTAGCACCAATGATTGCATCTTTTATGGATGCATTTTCCTCTGTTAAGGTGTGTTCGCCGATGAAGCACTGCTCCAAGCTCGAGTTTTTTCCGATGTACACATCTTCAAATAAAACCGCATTCGGTCCTACCGAACAATTCTCTTCCACAACCACACCATCACCTATCACCGTAGGTCCTGTTATCCATGAACCGTTAATCTTCGCATTTTCTCCTATAAACACGTCTCTGCTCTCCTTTTTCAACATCCATTCCGTCGCTTTCATATAGCCATCAGGCTGACCCACATCTGCCCAGAAATTGCCTGCTTCTATCTCATATCCGTATATCTTGCCGTTCCCTTTACCTTTATTCTTCACCTGAAGCAGATGAAAAAGGTCCTTTGCAAAGTCGAAGGCTATGCCATCAGGCACAAATTCCATCGCCTTTGGCTCCACCACGTATATCCCCGTGC
>JAGGZZ010000107.1 GCA_021161765.1 Candidatus Methanophagales archaeon
GAATATGATAATCTATCATTGCCCAGTTCAGCCTCTTTTCAATCGCAGTCCTGTTCGATGCTCTTGCCGTATGAAGGACAAGTGTTCTCAAGCCCTTTTTATATTCCTCAGGCATTTAGTATTTAATTTTTTGAGTGGCTTGCAAATGATGCAAAACGTGAATTTTCGACAGGACTGGGGGACATTAAACAAAAGACAACCCCAGACCAAACAATATTTAGAAATTCGGAAGATACAAAGAGGAACGAGCACCCCTAAACCGACGTTTTTACCGAAAAAATAGATGGTACCCCCATCCCCACCGTTCCGACCGAGAATAAGCAATTTATCGTTTCTGCATACGCGCGCAGCTCACTTCTGAACGCGACCATCTCCCTGTAATGCTCCTTGGTTATCTCGTCACTGCTCTCGTCCTCAAATACGCCAAACACCCGTGTTCGTAGCGTTTTCAACTGCGCATTGCGATACTCCCCGCCCAGCACGTAATGCTTGAAAAGGCTCAAAACCATGAATTGGATGAACAAGAGCGCGATATGCGACCGAACGGCATCAAGCGAGGTACCTGGGAAATTCCGGATGTTCCAGTGATTTCTGAGTTCTTTGAAGAAATTCTCTATTCTCCATCGCTTTGAATACAGCTTTGGAACGTCTATGGTGCCGAGCGTCTCGTTATTCGTGAGATAGCTGTAATACACGTCCTCCATCGTCCACGACTTCTCTCCGGTCTTTTTATCCTTTTTAGCCCTCGGTTCAACCTTTTTCACCACGATGAGCCGCAATTTACCGTCGTACCCCTCCAGCGCAACGCGGGTTTCCGAAATCCATCTGTTGTAACCAGTCTGTTTAAATTTCCCGGGTTCTATGCCCGCTATCGCATCCATAATGGTTTTATACTTCTTCGCCGGCGTATTGAACGTCAAATCGCCTTTTATCTTTTTAAATGACTTCGCATCGTAAAATCCCTTGTCAAACATCACTATTTCTATATTCTCCTTACCAACTACCTTTTTTGCCCTCTCGCACATCTCAACGAGCATCGTGCTGTCAGACGTATTGCCCGGCTCGATTTTGAAACAGACAGGGAAGTTGCTCTTGAGTTCAAAAGCCGCATAGAGCTTGTAACACCGCACACTTTTGTTGTTCACGTGGTCCCAGCCAACTTCCGCACCCTCGTAATCACCAAAAATCTCGAGTAGCATGCTGTCAATTCCAATTATACCTGTTTTCCTGCGTCTATGCTCCCAGAAACGCTTCACAAGTTCTTCATTCAACTGCTCAAGTTTTTCCGGATCGAAATTATCGAAGTTCAAATACAGCGTTGTGCAGTGCGGCGCCGCTTCTATCCCTAAAACCTCTCTCACATTCTTGTTTTTTATCTTAAAGCCCAGACTGAAGATGTTATCAACGCCAAGCACGTTCGTGGCGAGAAAAGTCTTAATGAGGTCTCTTATTTCATACCCATTCTTCTTCTTATCCCTTTTAAGGCACCCGGCAATCAAATTAACCACGCCAACCCCCCATAAGAAGTCCATGAACAGCCCAAAGCCGTTATTTTGCATTAGCGCGGCATTCTTCTTCTTAAACGCCAGAATATCACCATGTTCCTTTGCGAAGTGTTTCAGCACGAAGTTATCATCTATCTCCTCAAAATCCATGCAGCTCATAATTTGCCCCGTTAGTGCCTGGAAGCAGTAAATCAGGCGTTTTTCACCCACACGTCTCTTGAAGTTTGAGATGTCGCTTGGTCGTGGAACGGGGTCAGAGCCACAGATTATGCATTTCCAGAATTTGTTCTTCCTCAAGAACGCCAGCAGGTCTTTGACTTTGCAATCGAACAGCCCGGCAAAGAAAAGTATCAAAACAATCGTTTTTGGGCTGTAATCCCGCCACTCACGTTTATAACACGGTTCTATGTAATCATTGATAAAATCGGTAATCAGCGCTCGGAACAGCATTGCTCGCGATTTTATCTTTCCACCCTTCTTCTTCTCCCACACAATAGCTACGGCAATGACATACTGAAGCTTTGCGAACCACACTGAGAGTTGACTGACGTCTTCGACAGAACCGATTTCTGACAGAATGTTTTTATACCATGTTGCGCATTTTATTTTATTGGGCAAGGCTCATCATCCCCTCCAAAGATGGCTTTAACACCAGCTATCTCTAAATCAGAAGGGGGGGATGATATATTTTCCCTCAAAATCCTGAAAAAATTAGTTTATAAATGCCTGATTTATGATATTTTCGTATGTAAATTGAGGAATGACTTGTAATGTTGATAGATTTCCTAATGTCTTATTTTGAAAAATCCATTTTTTATCATTAGTATACGTTTCCTCTACATCGTTTCTGTTATTTCCTATTTCAAGTAACATTCCTTGAATTTTAGCGTGTAATCTTTCTTCTTTCTGTTTCTTTGTTTTAGGTGGCTTGGTTATAGTAGGTAATTCATCCAAATATTCTGTTAATGCATAGACACCCAAACCAATTCGTGTAAATCGTGTATCTCTTTGTACTCGCTCCTGTATTGTACAATATGGTGTTTCGCCTGTTAAAGGACGATACTTTTCTATCTCTTTATAGATCTTCTTTAATGGAGCAAAGTAATTATTCTTCAGCATAACCTTTTCTATTGCTTCGGAATATGTTAATTGTTTTGTCATTGTGCTTTTAAACTCCTATCTTTTTACTATGTATTATGTGCCCCTTTCTTCAATTTGAAAAAAGTCGTCCCACAAATCGAACAAAACTTCTTTCTTGGTTTTGGGTTCTTTGAATTTTTTAATAGCCTCCTCTTTATTTACTGCTTCGACTTCTGCCCTCCACTCTTCTCTATATGTCACACGATATTTTTTCATCTTCCCTCACAATTTTAATTATCTGCTGGGAAATTTGAGAAATAAAATTCCCAAAGCACCCCAAAAACTACTGTCTCTGACTACAGAAAAAGTATCTTTGTCTGTTATAAATATAGGAACTCTCATAATAATGCACCCCGACAAGTTAAAAATTCATCTTTGATGATTTTTATATTTTTTTGTTTATCCATCTTACTCATACTTGAAGCAAAAGTTTTATCGTAAATTATATCTCGGTTGTTATCATA
>JAGGZZ010000266.1 GCA_021161765.1 Candidatus Methanophagales archaeon
CACAGATGGCTTCTAAGGCGCTCATAGTTATCTGCGATGTAGAACTTGGTAACCCCAAATGACGGCTGCGCCGCCAGTAATGTGTGATGAGTGATAGGTAACATGTCACAGGTTACAGATCACACATATGCTAACAGGCTGCAAACCAGAAATTGTGATTTCATTACTATCTCCGAAAGTCAAGTTTTATATTCCTATCTTGCCAACCAACTATTTGAAGAGCGAAGGTGTGAAAGAAGACATGAGCACAAAAACCGTACGGATTTCCATAGTCGGGCTGGGTAACGTAGGCAGAGGTGTAGCAGAGGTAATAAGGCGCAAGCAGGAAGAGATAACGAGAAAATACGGCATAAATCTGAAAATCGTCGGCGTAGCGGACTTACCGGGTGCCGTGGTGGACGAGAATGGCCTGAGTGAAGACGCGATAAGGAAATTCAAGTCACGAGAAACGACGGAAGATATGACAACGCTGGATATGATAAAGGATGTAGAGCACGAGATAGTGGTAGAAACGACACCAACCAATGTCGAGAATGGCGAGCCGGGATTAACACATATAATTACCGCATTGGAATCCGATAGGCACGTGGTAACCTCGAATAAAGGTCCTCTGGCATTACAATACGGGAAGTTGATGAACCTCGCAGTGAGCAGAGGGAAGGAACTAAAATTTGAGGCTTCCGTAGGCGGTGCTATGCCGATAATTTCGCTGGTAAATGATAATCTCGCCGGTAATGGGATAATATCCATAAAGGGCGTTTTGAACGGCACCTGCAACTATATTTTAACACGGATGCATGAGGAGAAACTGCCCTACGAACACGTGT
This sequence comes from Candidatus Methanophagales archaeon, assembly GCA_021161765.1. GTDB lineage: Archaea > Halobacteriota > Syntropharchaeia > Alkanophagales > Methanospirareceae > QEXZ01. The sequence continues at coordinate 828 of JAGGZZ010000266.1, forward strand.
TAAAGGAAGCGCAGGAACGTGGAATAGCCGAGACAGACCCTTCTAACGATGTTGCCGGAAGGGACACCGCAGTGAAGCTTGTGATTTTAGCTAACTCTATTTTTGACAGGCACGTGAGTTACAAGGATGTAGAAGTAGCGGGCATTACCGAGATAACATTAGAGGCGTTGAAATTGGCTGATGATGCGGGCTATGTAATAAAATTAATAGGAGAAGTAGACGGCGGCGGCAGCGGAGAATGCCTTAAAGTTGCACCCAGGTTAGTTCCCAAGGATGACCCGCTGAACGTTGGAGGCACGTTGAACGTAGCAACCATAAAGACGGATTTAGCAGGTGATATCACGGTCATTGGAAAGGGTGCGGGACCTATCGAAGCGGCAAGTGCTGTTTTGTCCGATATAATCGGGATTTATATGTAGCTATATTCATAATAATAAGTATAACAGGAGTTAGGAGGTCTCTGCGATGCAAACAATGAACTATGGCGAACTGCTGGGTCGAATACAACGGCTTGACCCGGTTGAGCAGCTTCGCCTGTTAGAAGAATTAGCGGCATTAGTTCGCAGCCGGATGGCTTCTCAGCCACGGGCTCGTCACAGTATTTTAGAACTGCAAGGCCTGGGCAAGAAAATCTGGCAGGATATTGATGCTCAAGAGTACATAGATCGGGAGCGGGCATCATGGGATGGATAGAAAATTCATTCTTCCTGTCCAACGATGCTCGCCTGCCCCCTTTACCTACTTTGCAGATATTGGTGTTGGATGAACTGGAAGACACCTAATAGCAAAAAACATATCAATAAAGGTTTTAACCTTTTCCTCTCCAAGAATCCTCTTTGTATTCTTCATGTACATCATAACCTTCTTCTATCATCTTTTCTATTTCTTCTTCCTCTTCTTCTAAATCCTCCACCTCTTCTTTTGCACTAATAACCTCAACATCGCTATCCTTTCGCAACGAAATTTGCAATTCTCTATCATTTCCCCTGACATATTCGCTGACATAGCCATTTTTTACCACTACTCTATCGCCCACAATTAAATCATCAGCTATTTTGGTCTTTTCATTCCATAAAATGAGCTTTATGCTTCCTGTTTCATCTTTAAATTCTTTAGCTTCTGGTTATCTACTGTAACCACATCGTCCCACAAACCTTTAGTGAAAAGAATTGATTTAAGCTCGGTTTCTTCCCAATTCACTTTCGGTCTGTTCACCCTGTATACCCGTATATCCCCGGCATAAATTTCGTCTGTGTTCCTGGCTGAGAAAGTATCAAAAATGTTTTCCCTAAGCTCCTTTCGCCTCTTCTCCAACTTCTTAATCTCTTCTTTTATTTCAATATCTATCTTTCCCTCCCCCTCTGATTTAATCTTTTGATCAAGAATAGTTCTACTATGTAAATCAAGTAAAATATAACTTGACTTTAAATCTTTTGCTCTTTCCAGCACTTTCTCTTTTTTAATTTTTGCTGATCTTAAGACCATGAGAGAGAGTTCAGGATTTAAAACGTTTAATTTATTTCTCTAATCTCATCATCTTTCATTGCCAATTTTTGGCTTTCCAACCTCCTTTTTCACCTGAAATACAAAATAACTTGAGTGCCTATTATGTTAAGATTCTTCTGATCATATCCCTTATCCATGGATAAACTTCTTCATCTCTGCACTGTATTTATATATGCCCTTGAAATTGCTAAAACGTACACTTTCCTCGCTCCATTTTCTTTCAGAACCCTCGCACATTCATCGAGAATTCTTGCTCTTTCTTCTCGATTTGCACCCCACATCGCAGCACCTGTAAAAGCTCCTGCTCTTTTTCCTGCTTTTATATCCGTAGGGCAGTCTCCAATAAATAAAATCTCTTGTGGATTGAGTTCTAATCCTCGCACAGCCATAATCACAGGCTCAGGATGCGGTCGATGTCTTGGTGTATCGTGATAAGCAACAAGAACTTCTGCTCTGAGATTCGTAATTTCCAATCCTCTTTCGGCATAAGTTCTCGGCAAAGCAGTAACAACCCCTACTTTATACCTACGATTTCTTAACTCCTCAAGAAGTTAAGAAATCGTAGGTATAAAGTAGGGGTTGTTAC
>JAGGZZ010000138.1 GCA_021161765.1 Candidatus Methanophagales archaeon
AGTCCATATATGGGCTACAAGTATATAAAGCTTTTAGCTGGTTATGAATGAGTAATGCCCCTTAGATTGCGATATGACGTAAATTCATATTATCGTAGCCTATAAAACTCGTAATGTTAGGTTATAACCCTTAGCTAAAGGAAGATGAGAACCCCATATTCTTCGAAGGATATAAAAGAAAAATTTAGGATTACCGTTTTCTTTCCTTATTTCCTTATTTTTATCTCTGAAGTGGTTGAAACTTTAAATATCCAAAAGGCAAAGATAAACATATGAAACTAAAAGTTGTTTTAGAACCACAAGAAGAGGGAGGATATACCGTATATGTGCCATCTCTTCCAGGGTGCATATCACAGGGTGAAACATCTGAAGAGGCGTTAGAAAATATCAAGGAAGCAATAGAACTCTATCTTGAGCCAGATGAAGACGAACTATTGCAGTATCCACAGCTCAAAGTCGCAGAAGTGATGGTATGAAAAAAATACCAGTAATTACGGGATACGATGCGATAAAAGCTCTAAGAAAAGCGGGATTTATAGCAACACGCCAAAGAGGTTCGCATGTTCGACTTACGAAGATTGAAGACGGTAAAACTATTAAGATAACAGTTCCTGTTCATGGGACATTGAAGAAGGGCACACTGAACAAAATTATCAAGGATGCTGGTTTGACAAGAGATGAGTTTTTACGATTTTTGTAATCAGAAAATATAATAAGCAAAATCAACCACTATTTATCAAATGCTGCAAGAAAGCATTTTGGCTTGTTGCCAAAGGAAGGGAGAAGCAGAGTTAAAAAGAATATAAATAAAGACAAAATAAAGAAAAGGAGGAGAAAAGAGAATTGCAACTGCTGTTCATACATTCGGATTATATAGAATACGAAGCGAAACAGAAGACGCGAGTTGCTGAGCCGCTTGACGAATCGAAGAAGCGTGAGCGGATAGAAGAGGTGTTAGTCGTTTTCGTTGCCGTAGAACGAGAAGACGAGACAAATGCACGATATGCGGTAGAAAAGGCATTGGAAGAAACCAGTTCGGTGTTCAATAAGGTCGGTGCGGAAAGAATTGTTTTGTATCCGTATGCGCATTTAAGCTCTACGCTGGCTTCGCCTGAAAGGAGCATGGAGATATTGAAGGCGATGGAGCGAGATTTGCTCTCTAGTGGTGTGGACGTGAAAAGGGCGCCTTTTGGGTGGTATAAATCGTTCACGCTGCGGTGCAAGGGGCATCCGTTATCCGAGCTATCAAGGAAAATACAGGTTCATGAGGGTGTGACTGCAGGTGTAGAAGCGGAAGAGGTTGAGGTAGAAAAGCTATCAAAAGCGTTAGAAGCAGAGGAGAAGGCGAAATCTCAGTTCTTTTTTATGGACGACGGAACGGAAGGGAATCTGATAAATGCGGAGGATTTTGATTTTGAGCTTGAAGAACGAGCGAATTTGCAGCAGTTCTTCCTGTATGAGAGCGAGAAAAGAAGAGCAGTGGACCGAATACCGCCGCATGTAGAGCTTATGAAACGGTTAGAAATAGCGGATTACGAGCCCTCTTCAGACCCCGGGAATTTGAGGTTCTATCCCAAAGGTAAGCTGATAAAAGGCCTATTGGAGAGCCACGTAAGGAATTCAGTGGCTGAATACGGTGCCGTAGAAGTAGAAACGCCCATAATGTATAGTACGGGACATCCATCGCTGAAAGATTACCTCGAGCGGTTTCCTGCGAGACAGTATTCAATGGCTGGTAAAGGCGGCAAACCCGATTTGTTCTTACGGTTTTCCGCGTGCTTCGGGCAGTTCCTTATGAGCAAGGACATGAGCATATCGTATAAAAACTTACCCTTGAAGATTTTCGAGCTCGCTTCGTCCTTCAGACGCGAAAAGCGCGGCGAACTCGTGGGGCTTCGCCGCTTAAGAAAGTTCACGATGCCCGACATGCATACGCTCTGCAAAGATATGGGCGAAGCATTAGAGGAGTTCAAGAAGCAGTACGAGCTGTGTATTCAGGTTTTAGATGGCATAGGGTTTTCCACGCGGGACTACGAAGTTGCGATACGATTCACACGGGAATTCTATGACGACACAGCAAACAAGGAGTTTATAGAGGAACTGGTAAGAATAGCAGGTAAACCCGTGCTGATAGAGCGCTGGGACCAGCGGTTTTTCTATTTCGTGCTTAAGTTCGAGTTCAATTTCGTGGATGCGCTGGGTAAGGCGTCGGCTCTGTCCACCGTGCAGATAGACGTGGAGAATGCGGAACGGTATGGCATAAAATATGTGGATGCGAACGGCGAGGAGAAAAGCCCTATTATTCTTCACTGCTCGCCAAGCGGGGCGATAGAACGATGCATGTATGCGTTATTAGAGCGTGCGTATTTAGAAAAGGAACGAGGCGTTCTGCCAATGCTCCCTCTGTGGCTCTCTCCTACGCAGGTGAGAATAATCCCCGTAGCGGAACGGCATTTGGAATACATCGAGGAGGTTCTACCGGTGCTGAGCGGGATAAGGACGGACGTTGACGACCGTGAGGAGACGGTGTCGAAAAAGATACGGGATGCAGGTCGTGAGTGGATTCCTTATGTTGCCGTGGTGGGGGATAAAGAAGTGGAGCGGAAGATGTTGAGTGTTACGATACGTGAAGAATCGAGTCCTATGAAAGGGAAGAAAAAGCCAGAGGAAATGGATGTTTACGCATTGAAAAACCGGATTGAACAAGTTATAAAGAGCAAACCATTCCACGAGCTGGCTCTCTCTTATAAGTTGTCAGAGCGGGCGAAGTTCGTGGGTGGGTGAAGTTATTTCCTTTCTTTTCTCAAACAATAACAATATCTTAAAAAAAATGTCCAAAATAAAAGACCCGATATTCTGATATTTCATTTAAATTTTGATTCTTTTTCCAACCTTTTCGCTGTCTCTTCATCTATCTCTCTCACGCTTTCAAGCAGCAAGCTTATTGCAAATATATCTGTGCTGGTTCTTATTTTCTCTGCATAAGTGTCTTTTGTTTTGTCGAAGAGTTCTCTTGCTTTCTTTTCATCTACCCCCATCGCGCTGTCGAGTAGTGCCCCTATTGCCTGTGGATATGTGCTAGCTTTTATTTTATCTGCAATTTGCGGCTTCATCCCAAAAGTCAATGTAGAGCACTCTTTTAATGTTATACGCCAGCACTTTTAACGTGATACACGTCCATCCATTCATCTGGATTGTCCGAATATGCCTCGAGCGATATTTGCCATGCTGGATATCCCTTCGCCTTCGCCTTCGCCGTAGCATTTGCC
>JAGGZZ010000203.1 GCA_021161765.1 Candidatus Methanophagales archaeon
GGAGAAGAGATTTTTACCTGCGAGAAAATTCGGTTTGTTGATCGTTACGACTTCAAAAGGAGTGATGGCGCATGAAAAAGCGATTGAAGCGGGAGTAGGCGGGCAATTGCTGGCTTTTGTGTATTAAAACAAACCTTTTAGAAAAAGGTTTGAGCCAAAAATAGAAAAATAAACAATAAGAAGTGATTATGTCAGCTAAAATTTCTGTCTCTAAAGAACAGATTGTTCATGAAATCAAAGGTGTGCCCGAAGAATACTTGCCCAACCTGCTTCAGGTTGTTCGCCTGTTCCGCGAGAGCATAGCATTAAAGCCAGCTGAAGCAAGTTTCCGTAAAGGTTGGGAGGAAGCATTAGCAGGTGAGACCAAGCCTGTGTCCGAACTGTGGGAGGGCATTGATGCCGAGTGAACCTCTTCAAGGTGCGAGTGCGAAACAGCGGTATTCAGAAGGGGAAACGCTCAGGCTATCGCATGATCTATCATCTCAAAACACCGACAAATATCATTCTCGTGACCATCTATTCCAAGCTTGACCAGTCGGACATATCAGCAGAGGAGATTCGGCGCATTCTGAAAGAAAAAGTCCGGTGAAGTTGAGAAGATAAGACCGTATAGAAGAAATCGCAATCGAAAAAGGAGAAAAATATCGCGACAACGTTTCAAAAAGAAGCAAGGGGAAAAGAAACCATTGTTTTTTTTCTTTTAGCACAGGTTTTCTTTTTGTCAAAAAGAAAAAGTGTCTAAGAAGAAGCCCCACCCACCAGTATCTTCTTCACGCGCACGTGTGGGGCGTATTCAGAAACAGGAACTTCCTGACCGTCTTTACCGCAAAAACCTATTGAACCGCGCTTTTTATCATTACCCACGGCATCTATGTCCTTCAATACGTCCAGGGTTCTACCGGAAAGCGAAACGTTTTTCAATCGCTTAGAAGGCACGCCTTTTTCTATCAGAAACGCCTCTTCTGCACTGAACTGAAATTCGCCCCTTACCGTATCCACCTGCCCGCCACGCATGCCCTTCGCATAGATTCCAAACCGTATATCAGCCCGCATATCTTCAAAATCCCAGTCCCCTTCCTCAATTACCGTGTTGCTCATCCGTACCAGAGGAATTTCCGAATGGCCCGCAGCACGCGCATTCGCGGTTGGCATCGCATTTAGCCTGCCTGCGGTTTCCAGCGTATGCAAGTACGAGACTAAAACGCCGTTTTTTATTATCTCCGTTCTTCTTGACCTCGCCCCTTCATCGTCGTATCTATAATAACCATGCGAGTTCTCAATGGTCGGGTCGTCAGCAACGGTTAAACCTTCGTATGCTATTTCTTCACCTAATTTCCCCCTTAGTATTGATTCACCGTATAAAACGTGGTCCGCTTCTGCGGCATGCCCCAGCGCTTCGTGCATGAAAACGCCCGTGAGCTTTTGGTCCATTATCACCGGGATTTCACCCGCGGGGGGCAGTTTCGCATCAAGCAACCTGACCGCTTTATCCGCAGCCTTTACGCCCACAACCTCGGGATTCTCCTTTTCTATGACTTCAAAACCCCCCACGGCTCCTACGCTCTCTACGCCTTCTTGCAAAACGCTGCCCTTTTTCGCCACTGCACGAACGCGCATGAAAACCGCCGGCGTCTCCATCACGACATAACTTCCATCCGAATTCGCGTATGTCTGCTCCCCATAGCCATCCAGATACAAGATAGAGAGTGTTTTAATGCGTGATGAGTGTTTCTTTGCCGCTTTATACACCTCCTTAACTATATGTTTCTTCTCTTCGATGCTGACGTCTGCGGGGTTTATTTTCGGCTTTAACACAAAATAGTCGCTTTTTGGCGGTGCATCTGCTATTTTCACCGATTTCTCGTCCTTATTCGATTCTGACAGCGATAGCGCTTTACCGATGTTCAAAGCATCCGCAAAAGTATCATTTAGTCTTGATTTTAAGTTTTGAACGTCATTCGAGGCAGAGAAGCCCCATGAGTTTTTGTACAGCACCCTGACACCTATGCCCTGGTCTATACCATAGCTCATCTCTCTGAAGTCGTCATCCCTTAACTCAATGGTCGTTGCGTAACCCGTTTCCATGCGAATATCGGCATATCTAACGGCGCTATTTTTAGATACAAGACCCATCGCTTTTTTTAGTTCTTCTTCCATTTCCACCATAAAAGATAACAATTGAGAAGATATTTATAAATAAAAATAGATTAATATATGCAAAGGGACCGTAGCTCAGACTGGGAGAGCGCTCGGCTGAAGACCGAGTTGTCCCGAGTTCAAATCTCGGCGGTCCCACTACGGAGAGAAAAACAAATTTATTATAGACACAGATTAACGCAGATTAACACAGATAGACGATAAAAACCAACAATGCTAAACTTAAAAAATCCGTGTAAATCCGTGTCTTAAATAGAATGAAGTCATACTTTATACACAATGAAAAAAGAATTGAAAATAGTGCCAATCAAAAACGGAACGGTTATTGACCATATTACGGCAGGGCTGGCGCTGAACGTGCTGAAAATATTGAAGATA
>JAGGZZ010000004.1 GCA_021161765.1 Candidatus Methanophagales archaeon
ACTTTCAATCTAACACTGGACAATCTTGACGGTGCAGACGTTGCCGAGCTCAACAAATCTACCATAACGCTGGACCCTCATTCTATTGGCGAAGTAATTCTGAACGTTACCGATGCCGTTATAGGTGAATACCGGGTGAAAGTGAGCGTGGAATCGCAATCAAATCCTGAGATAAATACCAGTGCAATTATAACAGCGAGCGTTATCAAGCAAAAACCCGACTTAATCATAACTGCAATAGATGCATATCACAACAACACCGCAGAATCGCCCTGGTTCAACCTTTCAAACGAGGTGGACATTGAGGTGAAGAACACTGGCACTGCTGATGCCGGTGCTTTTAATGTGAGCCTGTATGCAGGCGCTGAATACATTGATAAGAAAAAGGTGTCAGACTTAGAAGCTGGGAATTCCACAACCGTGCAGTTAAAGTGGGCTCCGGTTGGCGATGACTGCTTCAAGGACTGCTCCTTCACCGATACGTCCCGGGACTACAATCTCTCCGCGGTAGCTGACTGCGATAACGAAGTGAATGAGAGCGATGAAACGAACAACAACTTGACGGAGGTGGAAAAAGCATGCTACAATGGCTACATAGCAGACGAGCCGCTTGAAAATGTATTCCACGACACACTTCGCGGCGGGCTACTGTTCACGACTGGTGACGGCACTTATGGAGGGCTGTATTCCGTTGGTTCAACCAGAGATACGCATTACGAAATAACGATTCCAGCAGGTGCATCGGTTGTGCTTGCACGCCTTAATGTCTATTACACATGGCATTATGAGAAAGATAGCTGCCCGCAGATGGAGGTAAGCATAACAAACGCAACCGGAACACACATTCTGCCGCTGGAAAAGGCATACAACGACATTAAGTGCTACTGTCCCGGGGCAGCGTGGGTATTCCCATGGGGCAATTACGTATATGATCTAACACCGCATATTCAGGGTAACGGCACTTACACGGTAACCGTGAAGAGGACAGGAGGTCCAAGCTTCTGCGTCGCCGCTCCAGGAATTGAAGTGCTGTATCAAGACGAGACCAAACCGCTCATAGAATACTGGATAAATGAAGGAGCAGACGTTCTGATTGGAGGTAGAAGAAGCGATGGTGGACACTTATCTTTAGCGGAGTGCATAAACAACGCAACGTTCCCTGGGAACGTTGAACTCAGCAAGGTCAAGAAAGCAACGCTCGGTGTGGTGTCGCCGTGGGCTGGAAGCGGATGGACGCCCGGAATGACTAACTACCTGTTCTTTAACGGCATAGAGCTTGGACAGGGCGTGTATCATGACAAAACGTACGAAGAAACAATAGACGGCATATCAATGCACATAGGAAGCACGAATGCACAGGTCGGTGTGAATCTGAGTGACGTAACGGATTATCTCCGGGCAAGCGACAACCGGGTTGGTCAGGGCGATGACGGCGACAACATGATGCCTTGCAATGCGTTTCTGGTAGTGGAATACAAAGAGATAGAAGTTAATAAGGCCGTATGGGATGCAACAAGTGAAGCATGGGTAAAAGAGCTCGAGGCAAATGTCAGCGATACCCTGAGGTTCAGATGTGTGATCCACAACGTTAAAACGTCTGACCTGACGAATATCACAGTCGTAGACATTCTGCCCGACAACTTAGAATACAAAAACAATGCAACGGTAAACGGTGTGCCGGGAGAGCCTGTGCAGGTCGGCAGTGAATACGAATGGAACTTCACGAGACTTGCCCCGTGCGAGAGCATAACCATTGAGTTTGACGCAGGTGTGGTCAAATACGGTAATTGCACAAACACAGTGAAAGCAACGGCATGGTATGAAGGAACAGGTGAAATGGTTTCTGGCGATGACCGCGTGAGTGTAACTGTGCCATGTGTAATACCCACTCCATTCCTGCTCTATGGCGAAGTTAACTACAGCACTGGTTCCCCTGTTTTAAATCCTGATGTGACGATAACAAATCTGAACACTGCTGAGGTTTTTACTGCAGAAACAAATGCGAGTTCAAACTACTACCAGGTTTCAACAAGTTCTGAACACGTGAGTGCTGGCGATATTCTCCACTTCCACGCAAGCAATGGTAACATCACCGAGTTCAATCACACGGTTACAGAAGAAGAAATGAATAACGGCGGCTTTGAGCAGGATATCGTAATAACAGTCTCAGAAAAGTTGGTATTTGACACTGGAGAAGGAACATACCCCAGCATTTTCGGCATGCATAAAGGAGAGATAATTCCAGATAAGGATATTGTGGTGCGTAAAATGTACACTTATCCCTGCACGGGAACAGGCGGGCATGCGGAATATGTAAAGATATGGAACTCAACTTTGAATGTAAGTGCGAGCTGGAATGGCTACAAAGGAGATTGGCATAACATTTCTTTCAGCAAGAGTTTCATACTAAAAGCCGGCGAAACCTACTATTATGAAATCATAACGGGCTCTTATCCACAAATAATCCATGCAAGCAGTAAAGAAGTAACAGGAGGAACAATTACCTGCGATAAATTCATAGATGCTAATGAAAGAAGATATAATGACTGGATACCAGCTATTAAGTTGTTTCTTTAGTAAAGGTTTCTTTTTAAAAGAAAAGTTTGATGAAAAGAATAAGTGATATCCTCTCGGAGCGAAAAGAAGCATTAAAAGCAGTCGCAGTATTCCTTATCTTCTGCTTCACGCTCAACTTCGCTTATTTCAAAATCGCCGGCGAGCAAATCATCCCACGGGAGATTACCGCTTCCTTAGTTGCATTATTTCTAAACTTATTTGGATTGAATACAGAAGCGGTTAGAGATGTAGTTATGATGAACGGCTCTCCGCTTATTTCTGTAATTGGCGAATGCACCGGGATATTCTCGATAATCGTTTATTGCTCGGTCATATTCGCATATCCAACGAGTTTAAAGAAAAAAGCAATCGGAATGATTGGCATTCCAATCCTATATGGAATTACGTTGATTAGATTAGTCTCCACTGCTTTAGTTGGCGCGTTCATACCTTCTTTGCTTGATTTCTTCCATACTTACCTCTGGCAAGTTTTCCTGATCGTCTTCGTCGTGCTTCTGTTCCTGGTCTGGCGGGATAAGGTGGTGGAAGCGAAATGAGAATAAGATGAAAAAAGAGTTACTGGCTTTTTGTAGGAGAGTTGTAGAGATGCTTTATAAGCGCGGTGGTAGTAAAGGTTTTCAAGGGAAATATTCACCTTTTCTCATTAAATTCCTCCTTTTTTCTACTTTGCTCTATCTCCTTTGGGTACCATTTGCAGCCGTTTATTTCTCGGCGATATTGAGAATAACCGCTGCTTATTTTGGACTTATTGGAATTGGGATAACTTTAAATCCCGCACACGATTATCTCTATTCTCAAGGTGTTCGCAGTTGCATCCCACCGTTTATTGCTTTAGTTCTGGCAACAAACCTTTCTTTAAAGCCTTTTCTTGAAAAGAAAACCTTTACTAAAAGAACCTTCTTTTTATCTTTAAGAGAAAGTGCTATCTTAAAAGGGTTGATTATTGGCATTCCTATTCTCTTCTTCTTCCGGGTGATATTGCAAATCTCTTATGTTTACCTTCAGATTCCTCCTGCTCCAGGTGAGTTCTACGCTGTATTTGTTATTTTCCTTTCCGGAACTTGCAGGGTAGCATTACCTTTCCTCCTCTGGCTTGCTCTTGGTTACAAGCAGATATTTCCACTGTTAAAACCCGAAAAATACGTTAAGGTGAAAAGGGGAGGAGATAAAAGAGGATATGTCTGCCCTTTCTGCGGTGCTGAGAAGGTTGGCATCCTCGACCATATCAGGAATGTGCATGGAGAAGAAGCGCTTAAGAGCGAGGCTGTGAAGCAATTACTTGAGCAAAATCCGCAAATCAAAAAATAAAAAATAAAGGAGAGGTGAAAGATGAAAAAAAGAGAAAGTTCTTTTGATAAAGCTTTTCTTTTTAAGAAAAGGCTTTTGACCAATCTTTTTTTAAAAGTTTCTGTGATGAGTATTTTAGCTTTAGCATTGATTTCACGCCGATAGCGCCTGTAACGGCAACTGATGGAATAATAGAACAATGGAACAAGACGTTTGGAGGAGCGGATTTGGATGAAGGCTACTCCGTCCAGCAGGTCGCAGACGGCGGATACATCGTAGCAGGGTTTACAAACTCTTACGGCGCTGGTTACGCTGATGCCTGGTTGATAAAAATAAAATTATCAGCTCCAGAAATCTTTGACACCGGACCCGGCACAGACCCGAGTATCTTCGGCACACACGAAGGCACAATCAAACTTAAACAGGATGTCTTCGTTGAGCAACTATACACATATCCCTGCGAAGGAACAGGTGGGCACTCAGAATACGTCACATTCTATTAATTCATAAACAAAAATTGGAAACCGAAGAAGGAGAAATAACATGTTTGCAATTCGAAGACGTAAACGGCAAGATTTATCATGATTGGATTCCTGCAATTAAACTGCTTGGAGCAAAAACAGCTACATGGGAAGACCTGGGAAACCTAACCGATGATTTCTACAGTTTACCCGAAATCGTGGATGGAATTAGTGAAAACGAACTGAATGCATTAAAGCAGATTTCTGTGTTAACGAAGAGTAATGATACCGAAGTTCAGCGTGGTTCACAACTAATTGATAAGTATGGGTACGATTGTTGGTATTTGTGAGGACATCAGCTTTGCAGAGCAGATGTTCCTGCAGAGTCTGAATGTCGGTAAGTATGAAACACTTGTGCATTCAGGTTCACTCTGGCACCACGTTATTTTATTCTGTGATACCGAAAATAACGTTTTGAAAACCACTTCAAGGCAAATAGGTATTATTGAGGGACATGCAACGCCACCAATAATGTATGGGGGATACAAAGTACCCTGGGATAATTTTTATGTTTACAGTTATGGAACCTGCTCGTTTTGGATAACATCGGATGATAAAGAACTGTTAAAGAGCGGTATTCCTTTCTCGTACCTGGCAATTGAATAACATAAATATCGATAATTATTTATAATGTTTAACAGTAAAAAAGTTTATTATAACAACAGATATTATAAAAAAGGAGAATATCTGAAAAAGGGGAAGGATAAAAAAGGGAGGCGATGTAAAAATGAAAAAGAACGGTATCGCATCTATTGGAGCAATAGCCGTGTTTGCGTGTTTGCTTTTATGCACGCCCGCT
>JAGGZZ010000134.1 GCA_021161765.1 Candidatus Methanophagales archaeon
CTACGGGAAGCATTACTTTCGGCCTCTCATAGGTAAGGGGACGCATCCGTTTCCCTTCGCCTGCCGCTAAAATTACCGCTTTCATTTTCATATTCCTCCTTCGTTATCTTCACTAATAAACTTAACTGCATCCGATTTTTATAGCCCAAGCAATTGCTTATTACCTATATTCACATTTTTTAGATGCCTTTTCGCCGCATCATAGCATCTCTGCACCTGTTCTCTCGGCGTTATTGGCATATCTCGCATATAGAAATCAGGATGGAATACAAGAAGTGAATAAGGGATTTCCAGATTAATATTTGCGATAAAACGCGCAATATTTTCCACCTCGAGCTCATCTACATAGAAAGGCACGAGCAAAGTAGTAGCAGTGAGAACAGGCGGAGCCGAATTTTTAAAGAACTCTTCTGCTATCAGCTCGAAATTTTCGTAAGCCCTCTTATTTGGAACACCGCTAAGCGCTATACTTAAGTTGGGATTAAAGGCTTTGAGGTCGAATTTTACAATTCCACCGCTTCTACGCGAAATCTCTGCCGCGTGCTTCACCAAGTTCCTGTTGCCACACCCGTTCCATTCCCAGCATATCCGCACTCTTTTATCCTCTAAAATCCGCTCTGAAGCACGTATTGCAAAAGGAAGTTGTGGCTCGGGGCTTCCACCAAAGAAGCACACGCAATATGCGTTTTCTTTCTGCAGCACCAGAGAAACAAAATTTTTTACGCTTACCGCCTTAGCAACTCCCAAGTCCTTATGCGATGCATTCTGACAGAAGATGCAATCGAAATTGCAGCCGTAGAAGAATACTGCGATGTTCACTTTTCCGAACTGCGAAGAGCCGGGACAGAACCAGGCGGCGCAGCAGTTGGTCGGCAGTGGGTCAATATATGCATGCATTAATGCATGGTCATGTGGCGCTAAAGACCTTAATTTTCCTTTTATATTCTCTTTCAGCCCACAATAGCTTCTTTCGCGGGCTTTCATCACGCACTCATTCGAGCAAAGCTCGCATTTTATCCCGCCTTCGCTCTTCGGCGGGTCTGCTGGAAGTCCATATTCAGCTCTTATCCGCCTATGTGCCTCTTTTGCGTAAAGAATTGCATTTTCTCTGCCACTACGTATGCAATCAACACAAACTCGCAGCGACTCTGAGGCTTTTCGATTTCCGCATATCATGCATTTTTCCATTAATTGTTTATATTTGTTTTTGCGGGATAAAATTCTTATTTTCGACTATGTATATGCATATGATGTTTCTTTAGAGATGATACGAAAAGCATCAATATTGAATGAAAATTTGGATAATGTCAAATTCCTTGACAATGATGGTAGAAGTTTTCATGAAATAGAGTCAAACTCGATTGATTACGTATTTTCTGGATGGGTTTTTCAACACATTCCCTCAAAAAAAGTAGTTGAAGAAAATTTAAATGAGATATCCCAACTTCTTAAACTGGATGGAAATTTCCAAATACAGATTGGTTTGGCAGATAATTTCAAAAGCTTTCTAGTAGGATTTTTGTCAGGATCGCAAAGAGAATTTTTAGCCAAATTACTGCGTGGTGATAAGACAACAAGTAAAAAAACTTTTATTGGGGTTACATACACAAAATCAGCCTTCATAAAAACCTTGCTCAAATACGATCTGGATGCCATTCCAAAAACTTACAAATATTATAACCTGACTTTCAGAGTTGTATAGGCTACAACCCGAAAAGCCTATCCGCAAACCCCAACTTTTCGATAATCTCCTTTTGCTCTTTAGTGAGAACAGAAATTTTATCACGCCTTTCTCCCCCAAAATCAAGCGTAGTTTTTCGTATTCTACCCAGTTCATCCAGACTATCCTCCACACCTTCCCAACCCGTAACGCCTAAATGATGCTTGTACAGCGCCAAAGCCAGATATGCCAGATAGCAGATAAAAATATAAATTTCGTCAATGTTTCCTTCCTCAAAATGCCTTACCGGCTGCATATCTAACCAGTTTTTGAAGCAATCGAATATCTTTTCAATGACGTCCTTACCAAAATACGTAGAAATAATCTCCGCCGCACCTTTCTCAAAATTCGTTGTGAAAATCAAGCATTTTCCATCTCGAAGCCTTGCTGCTTTTCGATTTTCGTCGTGAGGCGTTACAGTTATTTTTTTCCCATCGTTGTTTATCCTAAAATAATCAGAAACTCCGCGGATTGCCGCTTTTATCTCCTTCTCCAAGCCTTTTAGAATTTCGTTACCTGTCTGCGAAGACAATATCTCCGCGACTTTTTTCTCCGCGACACCAATCTTTTTCAATCGTGCCGTGCGTTCTACCTCAAGATCGCTGTGATTGAAGCAAATAATTGCCCTGCCGGGAATGCCAAACAGCGATGTAGCCTTATCTTCGTAATAGATTAGACCTGAGGGGCGCATTAACTCATTTTCTTCGGATACGTCGCACATTACAAGCTCTTTAGCCTCATTGGACGTTAAAGGGATACCGCCAATTATTTTCAGATTGTCTCCATCCAGCATTAACAAATTATTCCTTGAAGCCATCCCGCGATCCAGGATTATCGCATCAATGCTGAGGCCTACTCGTTTAACATCTGCAATAAGTTGTTCTACCGTCCTCACATCCGTTATATTTCCCTCATACGTCCTGAAAAGAACGGGCAAACCTTTGTCCTTTGTTGCGACCAATCCGATGTTTATTTGAGGTAAGCTGTTATCATCCCGATTGTATCCGAGCCGTGCTTTAGACAATTTTGTCGAGTAAAAATAAGTGGAAGTGATGTCATAGATCAATGTACTCGTTTCCGTTTCAAGCTGCTTTATTTTGTTGAACAGCGCAATACAGACGTCTACGATACCCTCGGGGCCTATTTTACTGCCGGTCTTCATCACAGCACCGAGATTGCTGGAGTTTAGTTTCTCTTGGGTGATGCCGGTGAGTTCTTCCAGTGCCGTGTCCCGATACCACCGGGAAAACTTGTTGAGCGTTTCTCGGTCAATTATATGGTTAATTGCAAGTGATGCAAACACTTCGCCCGCAGGCAGTCCTCTTCGCGGAAGCAACCCGTTTAATAGCTCGATAAGCCCGTATTGCTTGAATAAATCGTAAAGAACTGTTATGTCACCATATCTCACCGATTTCGTGATCTCAAACTCTTTCAAGCGTTTTTTCGGAGGGATTATCTGTTTTTCCCCATTTATTGTCACTTCTACGCCTAAATAGCGGGTGTTACGGTGTTTTACTTTCCCTGTACTATCCCGGTAGTTCTCCCGCTCATACACATATACACGCGACCCGCGCCTTATTCTTGTTTTTGCCATGTAGTCCATATATGGGCTACAAGTATATAAAGCTTTTAGCTGGTTATGAATGAGTAATGCCCCTTAGATTGCGATATGACGTAAATTCATATTATCGTAGCCTATAAAACTCGTAATGTTAGGTGGTAAAGAGGTTGAAGAATGGAGTTGGAAACGGGTGAAGATGGAAAAATGGATAGTTCATGTGGATACAGAAGGGATTATCACAAAAGAAAAAATATCACAATCCCCAGCATAATAATTTCGCTGGATAAGGGTAAATATCATTCGAGATGCTATTGCACACTACTTCTAACAGGCTCAAGCACCTCGTTTAAATACCCTTTCTATCTGAGCATCTTGAGTTTATTCCAACTTTATAGCAGGTATCCAATCGTTGTATTCTTTTCCATTTGCATCAATGAATTCTGTGCAGTTTATCACTCCTCCTGTTACGTCCTTGCTTCTCGCATGGATTATCTGAGGATAAGAGCCTGTTATTATGGTGTAGTTGTATTTATGCTCCTCCAATAGCATGACATACGGAGCACCACTAACATTATGTAGTGTTATGTTATGGTAATCACCGATGTATCCGTTCCAGGTGCCGTTTGCTATCAATGTGTCGTTTTCATCATATAACTCAATAGACTCTGTGTGTCCACCGGTTCCAACACACGAATAGGTGTATAATTTGCTAACGTTGATATTGCATGAAGGTATAATTGCGCCATTATGTGTTCCCATTATGCTGGGGTAAGGATTTTCGGATGGCTCTGTGTCGAAGATTGGTACTGTTGGCTCTCCTTTTACCTTTACCAGCCACGCATCAGGATCTCCAGTACCGTACGACATTGTGACTCCTGCAAGGACATAGCCTCTGTCAGTGGTCTGTTGAACAGAAAAAGCCTCGTCTAACTCATATCCACCAAAGGTCCTGTTCCATAGCTCATTCCCGGCAGAATCTGTTTTTATCAGCCACACATCTCTACCTCCTGCACCATACGACTCTGTACCTCCGGTAATGATAAACTCATCAAAAGAAGTTTGAACAACAGAATAACCTGTGTCAAAGTCAGTTCCGCCAAAAGTCTTATTCCATTGCTCGTTCCCGCTAGAATCTGTTTTTATCAGCCAAAAATCAGAAGAACCAGCGCCATATGACTCGGTGAAACCGGTAAGGATATAGCCACTGTCTGAGGTCTGTTGTACAGAGAATGCCCAATCCCAGTAGGGACCACCAAATGTCCGGTTCCACAGCTCAGTACCGTTTGAATCTGTTTTTACCAGCCAAAAATCACCATCACCAGCGCCATACGAAAATGTACATCCAGTGAGAATATAGCCACCATCCAAAGTTTGTTGACCTGAAGAAGCCCATTCATTATCTGATCCACCAAATGTCTGGTTCCAGTATTCATCACCGTTTGCATCGACATTCACCAGCCAAAAATCCGTATCACCTGCACCGAAATCAATACCAATGCTGATAAAGCCATCAGCGGTTTGTTGGACTTCCCATGCCTCACCTCCACCAAAGGTGCTGTTCCATAATTCAGTACCGTTGGAATCGGTCTTCACCAGCCAGAAATAATTCCAATCAAACATTCCTGCAAAGATATAGCCGCCATCTGCCGTCTGCTGGATAGAGTATCCCTTATCCATCCCGGGACTGCCAAAGGTTCTGTTCCATAATTCGTTTCCATATAGGTCAGTTTTCACCAGCCAAACATCATCCGATCCTGCACCGTACGATGTACCACCCACAAGGATGTAACCGCCGTCTGCGGTTTGCTGGACTGACTGTGCCTCCTCATAACCGGAACCACCAAAGGTTTTGCTCCAATCGCCTTCTGGAGAAGGAACTCTCACAACTTTGCTTGTTGAGTCCTTTGAACCTACATCATTCGTCACCGTTAAATTCACAGTGTAATCGCCTTCTAACACGTAGGAATACGTTATTACCATTCCTGTCGTATTCGTTATGTTCCCATCGCCAAAGTCCCATTCATAATTCGTAATGTTTCTATACGGGTCATAGCTTGAAGAGGCATCAAAGATTATTAATTGAGTTGTAAAAGGATTCTTTGGCGTGTAGGTGAACAACGCATGGGGCACTGGTTCTTCTCTTGCTACCTTTACCAGCCACGCATCACCGTTACCCGCGCCGTGCGAACTCGTATATCCGGCAAGAATGTAACCTCCATCCGTAGTCTGCTGTGCGGCGTACGCCTCATCATGACCTGTACTCCCAAAAGTCTTGTTCCACTGCTCATTTCCGTCAGAATCGGTCTTCACTAACCAGAAATCAGCTCCGTCAACCTCGTATGACCGTATCCCTCCGGCAATGATGTAACCGCCGTCCACTGTTCGCTGGACATCATAAGCTTCATC
>JAGGZZ010000241.1 GCA_021161765.1 Candidatus Methanophagales archaeon
CACCACCGGCGTGAAAGCGGACCAGTTAACGCAGACTAAAATTATTGGCACCATACAGAACAGGGGTGAAACGGGAGCTACTATTGACGAACTCTCGAAACTCGTGCCTTTAGAAAGGCATACGTTATCTAAATACTTGAATCGCTTGAGAGCGGATGGACGCATCTCATACAAACAAATAGGAAGAGCAAAGGTATGGTTCGTGAGCAGAGCGCCCTTGCAACCCCTCTTCCGGTTGAGCGAAGCCGAAAAAACATATACCGAGCGCATTTTCTCACGCATTTTAGCTGATATGCCTGAAGGTGTCCTCGTTCTTGATTTTGATTCCAATATCCTGTTCATGAATAACTATTTGGTTGCCCTTTATGGACCCCATATCGGACAGAAATATTATCACGCTATCCTTGGCATTCAAAAGGATCAAAATAAGAGCGAAATAGATGCGATTATTGAAGCAGGGGCGGAAGAAGTTGAGACGCAGGCAAACGATAAAGAAGGCAGAATATTGAACATCAAAGCAAGAAAAGTAGAAAATCCCGGTGGCTCTTTCTCTATTATTGCACTCGTTAGCGACGTTTCTGAAAAAGTTAGAAGAGAAGAGCGAATTAAAAATCTTTCTGAACTGCACCGGTTGCTTGGCGAGTCAGTTAACAGGTCATATACAATTGACCAGCTATGTTCAAGCGTTCTCGAAAACCTGCGTGATATAATTGACTATGATATGGGTGATCTATTGATTTACAATCCCGAAAATAATGTGCTTTATGCCACTGCACAGATAGGTTATCCTTTAAACCTGGGAGATAAGTTCAGCGGGAAAAGAATTCACCGTCAAGAGGTGGAAGAATGGAAAAAAGGCGTTGCGACCACGGCAATCCGTTCTAAAAAACCCCTTCTTTTCGATTTTACGTTTAAGAAGAAAAAGAATGAGCTTGTCCGCGATAGCCATGCTTTTTTCCTGGCTGACGTATACAATCTTCAGGAAATGTATACGATTCCTCTAAAGACAAAAGGAGAGCTTCATGGCGCACTATTAATTCTTATGGCGGGTAGAGTGCTATCAAAAGAAGAGAGGAGTTTACTTGATGGTGTATCAGAAGAAATTGCAGGTGGTATTGCAAAAATTAAGCTCGAAGAAGAGTTAAGACTCAAGGCTAATGCTATCGAAATTTCTATTGACCCAATTTTTATGGCTAACAATAGAGGTAAATTAACGTATGTGAACCCGGCATTCTTGAACCTTTGGGGCTATAATAGTGAAAAGGAAGTGTTAGGACGCTCCTGCACCGCATTTTGGAAACAAAGAGGAAAAGATATTCTAAGTATGGTGCAGGAAAAAGGGAGCTGGGAAGGAGAATTGACGGGTGTGCGAAAAGACGGTTCAGAATTCAATATTCGGCTATCATCTTCTTTAGTAATAGGCAAAAAAGGACCTCTTCAATTAATAGCTGTCGTAAAACATTAGAACCACGAGATTACACAAGATTCACACAGAATAAATATAAACAAGAAAAAATAAATAATCTTGTGTAAATCTGTGTAATCTGGTGGTTATAAACAATGACTAATACTGAAACTAAAACCGTAATGGTTGTAGATGATGAACCAGATGTGTTGAACAAGCTCGCGCAAATTTTAGTTGCGAACAATTTTAAAACAATTAAATCAAAAGATGGGCAAGAGTGCTTGAACAAATTAAAACACGAAATTCCTGATGTCATTCTGCTTGATATAATGATGCCTGGAGTGACAACTAAGGAAATACTAAGGGCAATAGAAAAAGACAGTAGGTTATCGAGTGTAAAAATTATTTTCCTTACCGCAGTTCATCTGCCAGAGGCGGAGGAAGAAGGTTTGGTTGCTTCGCAACAGGTTGTAGATTTTATCGAAAAACCGTTTACCATTAAAAGACTCATGGATGCAATAGAGCAAGCCCTAACCCGATGCCTTTAGCTCTTTTTTTAAAGACACTGATTAACACGGATTTACGCGGATTATAGTTTTTCCGAAAAATAACCACAAGATTACACAGATTTTCACGAGATTATTTATTAATTTACCAAAGAATTGTTGATTTTTATCATCTGCGTTAATCTGCGTTAATCTGTGTCTATATTCTCAAGGTTCCAGAATATTTGTAATTATTTCCACGGTCTTATTCCAATCAGCGATTTTGTTTATTGTCCCTTTAGCGCCAGCCTCGAGTGCATCTATTTCTACCTCTGTTCCGGTGTAGGCGGTGAACAGGTAAATATTCGCTTTTGGGTCATTTTCAATTATCCTTTTGGTTGCCTCAACACCGTTCATCACCGGCATTCGGAGGTCCATCAGCACGAGATCAGGCTTCTTCCCTTCTCTTGCCAGTTTGCCGTACATCTCAACCCCTGCCTCACCGTTCATGGCAGAGTGCACCGTGAACAACGTGTGCTTCTTGTCCCTCGCCAGAAAAATAGGCAGTAATTCGTGAAGCGACTCTTCATCATCCACCAGCAAAATATTATATTCCATTTTTATCCATCACCTTCCTCTTCTTTTAAATACTTTCCCGCCAACGCGTCCATCACCAGTTTCTGGACTTCCTCGTTCTTCTCCCGTATAGTCCTGATTCGCTCTTTTTGGGCTTCGTCGAGATTGCGGGAGTCAAGCAGTAATTCTGCGTTCCCTCCGATGATAGTCACCGGAGTGATAATTCTGTGTGACGTTTCTTTTAGAAAGTGTTCTCTTAGTCTACAAGCCTCTTTCACCTTCTCCTCCGCACGCTTGCGCTCGGTGATGTCTTCCAGCACAACCAATTCTTCTTCTTCTTCTTCTTCTTCTGCAATTAACATTCCCCTCGCTGTGATATTGAATATCCGTTCACCCAGTTTTTCTGATTGATAATGCAGCTCGAAGTTCTCCAGCATATCTTCAGTTCCAAATAACTTGGTTAGTTCAGTGCTGAGCCTTCCAGCTTTATCGTGCATTATATCGGCTATGCTGCTGCCCCTTACCTCTTCGGGTTCTGTTTGAAACGTTTCATAGAATGTTCGGTTTGCACTCTTTATCCTCAGCTCGGAATCGAGAACGAGCAAAGGATCAGGGATAGTAGCTATTACATTTTCTGAAAATCGCTTCTCACGTTCTATCCGTTCTGCGTATTGCGTTTTCAACGTAGTTTCTATTTCTAATTCGCGTTTGCGAGCAGAAAGTCCTCTGCGAGATTCTATCAGTTCAATTCCTCTATCTACCGAAGAAATAAGTTCTTCCAGTGAGATTGGCTTTCTCAAATAGTCGAAAGCACCCAATCGTAACGCTGTAATGGCTTTCTCCTGGTCGCCGAAACCTGTAATGATAATGGGGACAAAATCAGGATTAATTGCACGGCATTTCTCCAGCATCTCTAAACCATCCACCCCCGGCATTTTTATGTCGGCAATCATCACGTCCACACGGTTGTTTTTGAAGTATTCCATGCCTTCAATGCCATCGTAAGCAACTGCTACCTCATACCCTTCCTTATCTAACTCGCGCTTGATTCTCGCACATAACTCTTTCTCGTCATCTACTACCAGAATGCGGTGCTTCAGCGCTTTTTTTTCTTCCCCTGCTCGCTTCTTTCGAACACGGAATAATGCCGTGTGGAGTTCCTCTAATGAAATCGGCTTACGCAGATAATCTATCGCACCAAGATGAATCGCCTCTACTGCTTTATCCTCATCTCCATACCCGGTGATAATAATGACGTCTAAATCAAGTCGCGCTTTACGAATTTCTTTCAGTATCTCAAAACCACTCACCTCGGGCATTCTGAGGTCGAGAAGAAGGAGCTCGTAAGCCTTTCCCCCCTTTTTCGCTTCCTTTAGCTTCCCCGAAACGCCAACTGATGAAGTGGTATAATCAACCTCATATCCTTCCTTCCGTAGTTCTCCCTGCAATCGTTTGCATATTTCCTCTTCGTCATCCACCACCAAAACTCGCATTTTACACTTATCCGGTATTGTATTATTTCTTTAGAAGAAAGTGTTTTGTAAAAAAGAAAAAGTGTATTTCAAACCATTCCAACTTTCATTTTTATCTCCGTTATCTCCTGTTCTATTCTCGCAAACTTATTTTCCATATACGACTTCAAATCTTCTCTTAATGCACTTATCTCCATGACAATTTCTTCTTTACCCTGGTCTATCTTTTCCGAGACGTTTCTTATCTCGCTTATCGTCTCATCCTGTTTCTCCAGCATCGAGTCCTGTTTCTCCAGCATCGAGTCCTGTTTCTCCAGCATCGTACCCGTGTCTTTTTTTATTGCCCTTTCTGTTGCAAGCATTTCCAGGCCGATGTTCACGAACTTACCCATCTGGGCGAGCATAAAACTTTGTGCAAATCGCTCTATTGGTTTTATCTTTCCTTCATAGTCCTCTACTTCTATCTCTTCGATTTCCGCTCGTTCTGGCCCTTCTTCTCTTACGAAATCCAGATATTTGTCAACTCCAATGTCCTCGCTACCAACGAGAACTTCCACACCTTCCTCGATGTTCCGTGCCTGAAATTCGCGTATATCCACCGCTTCTGCATACTCATATAGGAATAACCGATATCCGATATCCTGAACAACCGCCCCCTTTATCACTATCCTCTTTCTTTTCATTTATTTATTTTTTCATCTGTGTTAATCTGCGTTAATCTGTGTCTATAATTTATATTTTATTTTTTATTTTATTTTTTTCTTTTTTTTCTGTTCTCTGTTCTCTAATTTTTCTCTTGTTAATCTTGTGAAATCTCGTGGTAATTTTATTCCCCGCTGCCACGCCGAACATTTAATTGCTCAATCCCTTTCTTTACCGAAGTAATGAGTTTGTCCAATGAGATAGGTTTTTTCAAATAATCAAACACACCCAGTTTCAACGCCTCTTTCGCTATCCCATGGTCTCCATGACCTGTGATGATAATAGAAACGAAACCATCGGTAATCTGCCGGCATTTCTCTATCAACTCTAAACCACTCATCCCTGGCATTCTAACGTCCACAATCAACATGTCCACGCGGTGACGTTCAAAGTAATCCAGACCATCCTGCCCATTATAAGCAACTGCGACCTTATACCCTTCCTTATCTAACTCTCGCTTTATCCTCGTGCATAACTCCCGCTCATCATCTATTATCAGTATCCAGTGCTTTCCGTTATTAAAATTTGCCTCGATTAACTTCTCTTCTGCGCGGGAAACCGAAGCATAGAGTTCCTGTAAGGAAATGGGCTTGTTCAGGTAGTCTTTTACACTCAACCGGATAGCCTCGATTACTACCTGCTCGTCTTGATACCCGGTCATAATGATAGCTTCAACGCCCAAACGCTCTTCTCGGATGCGAGAAAACAATGTAAGACCATCCATCTCCGGCATCTGGATGTTAAGGAGCAAAAGCTCGTATGGCTTGCTCTCTCTCCTTGCTCTCTTTAATTCTTCCAGAACTCTTAGCGGCGAGGTTTCATAGTAAACTTCATGACCTTCTTTTTCCAGTTCTCGCTGTAAACGCAGACAAATTGCTATTTCGTCATCCACGATTAGTATTTTCATTTTCGACCACAGATTACACCGATTACACAGAAACCTTGAGTGAAAGTATTGCTAAATTCTTTTAAAAAACTTTGTATAGCGCAAAAAATATTGGTAAATGATTGAAAGAAAATTATAGATAAATTGAAATTTGATTATCTATTTTTGTTAATCTTATTAACCACAGATTACATGGATTTTCACGTGATTTTTCTTCCGTGCATTTGTCATTGTATATAAAGTATAACCCCCTAAGTTCTATTCAAGACACGGATTTTTTCTGTTTGTTTTTTTCTTTCTTCTGTGTTAATCTTGTGTAATCTTGTGGTTTCTTTTATCCCCTATCGGCACTGCGACCTTAAAACTCGCTCCTCCTGCTTCGTTATCTTCTACCCATATCTTTCCCTTTAACGAACGAGTTACAATGCTGTAAGCAATAGAAAGCCCCAAACCCGTGCCTTCGCCAATCTCTTTTGTAGTAAAGAAAGGTTCAAACACGCGCATTTTTAGCTCTTCCGGCACGCCATACGCATTATCCGCAAATTCATACACCACCCACTCATGTTCTTTTTCTTTTTCTCTTTCTCTTGAAATCCTGCATACCAATCTTTTCTCAAAACGCTCTCCCTTCTTTTTTGCTTCCTCTTCTCGCTCATCCAACGTTTGCCTCGCATTTGTCAATATGTTTACAAATACCTGCTCCAATTGATTCGTATCTACCACGATGAGCGGCAAATTCGCATCTATTTCGCGAGAAACCGAAATGCCATGTGTCTTGAACTGCTCAGCAAGCAAGATAAAAGCATTGTCCAGCACTTCTTCGGCTTTTACAGCTCTTATTTCCTTGGGCTTCCTCGCAAAAGTGCGCATGTGCGTGATAATCCGGTCAATTCGCTTTACATTTCTCATTATATCTTCTAAGTCCTTAGGAAACGCACTCATATCAACTCTTTTTTTCTCTATATCTCTCAATACGCCTTCCGCAGCCATTGATATTACGGTTAAAGGCTGGTTTATCTCATGAGCTATTCCCGTAGCCATCTCGCCAAGAGAAGACAGTCTTCCTGCATGAACAAGCTGCATCTCTTTTGCTCTCAATTCCTCTTCCGTCCGTCTTCGCTCTGTCAAATCCCTGCCTGTGATATAAATACCTTTCTCTCCTTCCGGCGAGGTAAATACCGTGCCTGAGACGTTCCAGATTAAAGCTCCTTTTTCCAGTATATTTGCCGTTAATTCTATATCTCTGGCTTTTTTTTCCTTAAATATCTCTGCAATCACGTGCTCAGTCTCCTCCTTCGGCAGATATTCGTAAATAGAGTTCCCGATAATAATATCACGACTCTTACCAATTATCTCTTCAAACGCTTTATTCACATCCATAATCCTGCCGTCTTTACACAGGGCCAACTGAAAATCTGGCGATGATTCAATCAAATGGCGTGTGTAGTCTCGCTCTTTCTTTAATTCTTTCGTTCGCTCTTTTACCTTCAATTCCAGCTCTTCGCTGAACCGACGCAGTGCCTCTTCCGCACGCTTGCGCTCGGTGATGTCTTCTATCACGATGAGTTCTTCTTCTTCTTCTTCTTCTTCTGCAATTAACATTCCCCTCGCTGTGATATTGAATATCCGTTCACCCAGTTTTTCTGACTGATAATGAAACTCAAAGTTCTCCATCATATCCCCAGTTCCAAATAATCTGGTTAACTCACTACTGAGTTTTTTTCCATCCTCTCTCAATATATCGGCTATGCTACTGCCTATTACCTTTTCGGGCTCAGTCTGGAATGTTTCATAGAAAGTGCGATTTGCACTCTTTATTCTCAAATCGCGATTGAGAATAAGCAAAGACTCTGGAACGGTAGCAATTATATTTTCCGAAAATCGCTTCTCTTTTTTTAGTTCCTCCTCTGCTCGCTTCCGCTCGGTGATGTCTCTGATAGCACCTCTTGCTCCAATAATCCTCTTTCCCTTGTAGAGGGGACCGGCATGAACCTCGCCAACAAATCTACTCCCATCCTTACGGGCAAAAGTTCTTTCTCCTACGTGGCTCTTTCCTTTTAATATTTCACCGAGATTCTCTCTTGCCGCTTCCTGCTCACTTTCAACTGTCATATTGTTTAGCCGAACGTCACCGCTAAGGAGTTCTTCCCGGGAACGACCGAACACATCGAGAGCAGCCCTATTTGCGTAGGTTAGTTTTCCTGCCGAATCCATCTCGAATACCGGGTCAGGTAGTGACTCTGAAAGGGTCCTGTATTTCTCTTCCGATTCCCGCAGCGCATCCTCCGTATGCTTCCGCCCGGTGATGTCCCCTATCACAACCAATACTTCTTCTTCCTCTTCTCCTTCTCCTTCAGTAACCATTATCCCTCTCGCGGAGATACTAAATATCCGCTCACCCGACTTTTCTGATTGATAATGCACCTCAAGGTTCTCGACTGAAGTTTTGGTTCCAAGCAATTTAGTCAGTTCAGTGCTGAGTTTTCCTCCCTCATCTCCCAGAATATCGGTGATGTGGCAGCCTATTACCTTTTCCGGGTCCAGTTGAAATACCTGGTAGAAGGATAGATTCGCGGTCTTTATCCGCAAATCCGTATCCACAACGATCAACGAATCCGGGACGGTGGTTATAATATTTTCAGAGAATTTCTTCTCTTTTTTTAGTTCCTCCTCTGCGCGCTTGCGCTCTTCCTCCTGTTTTATACTGTGCAGTGCGAAGGCGAGGTCGCTGGCAACCTCATTGAACAAGGTTCGTTCTTCCTCATATGCGGTAAGCTCTCCGGGGATGGAGACACTCAACAGACCGTAGAGCTTTTCGCCGTGTTCTAACCTGACCGTCATCGCCCCCCTGCCTTCATACTTCTCCGCCAGTGGGCAGTCAGCGCAGGTGGAGTGGGGGTCCTGGGTGACCACAACACCCGGTTCACTCAGTGCCCTCTGCCCGCAAGCGGGCAGCTCGCCTCGCTTCAGCCGCTCGACCATGGGCAAGAAGTCATCGCCCAAACCGGCTTCGGCGGTCGCTACAAGCCCACCTGGCTCGTCCAGCAGAGCAATCCAGACGTTATGATAACCTCGAGTTTCGATGAGCCTCTCACAAGCGCCTTTAAGCAGCCTATTGCGGTCCTTCTCTATGGCTATGAGCTGGTTGACGTTTCGTATTGAGCGCAGGATGAGATTAAGATGGTTAGCTTTCGCCTGCGCCTTCGCAATCTGCTCACTTAACGCAGCAACTACTGCAGCGATAACTATAAACATAAGAGCTCGAAGATAATCATTGGCTGTCACCGGAGGTGCTCTAACAAAAATGTGGCTAAGAATTAGCAATGCCGCTAAAAATATCGCCACCGCCAAACCTTTTCTTCTCCACCACAAAGCTGCTAAGATAATCGGAACATAAAAGAAGTGTGTGAAAACAGTGCCGATTTCACGTGTCGCATGAAAATAATAAGTGAGCAAGCAAGCGCCAGCTAAAAGGATAGCCATTACCAGAATTTTGTATTTTTCTTTTTGTTCAAGCATTATACCACACTCCACTTTTGCTCGATGACATTTATTATATATAGTAAACGTATATAAATAACACTTTTTCTTTAATTTATTGAGGTGGAATAAGAAAAAAATATTTAATGTTTATCCTTGTATATAAAGTATATCCTCTTTCTATTTGAGACACGGATCTATACTGGGG
>JAGGZZ010000198.1 GCA_021161765.1 Candidatus Methanophagales archaeon
GTAAGAATCCTGTTTCAGGGTTCTATTTGTGTTTTTATCCCTTATTAATCCCCCTCCCTTGTGTTAATCACGTGAAATCTTGTGGTTCAATATTTGAAAATTATCCTTAGTAGGGATGCATAACGCTCGTTCGCTTAAATTGCTCGTTACTGAACAAGACCAAAAAATCGCTGATTCCCACGACTTTGGATAACCGTTCAGCTATTTCTTCCACCGATTCGCGGGTATACCCATGAACTACGGTGAACAAATTATGCTCCCACTTTCCCGGCATGGTTACTCGCTCGTAGCAGTGTGTAATCTCTCTATAAGAGGCAAGCATGTTCCCAACGCTGTCTACCTGTTCTTGAGGCACTTTCCACGCCACTACGGCATTTGCCACAATTCCTACTTTTCGCTGGTTGATCGAGATGCCAAGTCTTTTGATAACACTACCGTTTATCAACTTCTTTAACCTTGCAATCACCTCATCCTGACTTATCCCTGCTTCTTTTGCGATTCCTTCAAAAGGTTCCTTTACAACCGGTATCCCTTCCTGTGCGGCACGTAAAATAGCCTGGTCAGTCTCGTCCGGCTCGTCATCCGTGCTCATTTTCGTGCGCTCCATTTCTATCTTTGGTGTGTCTTCGCCGTCGCTGTCGCCGTTGTCTTTAAACTCCGTAAATTTGAAACGAACGTCAACCTTAAACACACGCGTAGTAGGGAGGTCTAAGACGTCGGAGTCGGGGATTCCGGTTCTTTCCTTTATCTCTTCCACCGTGCTTCTCAAGTCCTTACCACCACTACCGCACGTTGTAACGGTGAACCAGAGGTTATAGTCATGTTCACGCTGATAATTGTGCGTCACACTCATATATTCATTAACCACGCTGACGACGTCTTCCATTCTCTCCGCAGGCACGCGCATAGCCATTAAAGTGGATGAGCATGCCGCGATTTTTTGACCGTTAAGAATAGTGCGCAGTTTACGAATAACACCGTCAGAGGAAAGCCGTTGGCTGCGTGATAACACCTCCTCTTCCGTGATTCCCAGCTTCTCGCCTATTTCCGCCCAGGGGCTTTTAGACACGGGAAAAGCATCTTGCAAATATTGTAATAGCTCTTTATCCCGATTATCCAGCGTACAGTGTTCTTCTGCATTCATTTTTCATTGTATATAAAGTATAGCTTCCTCCTATTTAAGACACATATTTACACGGATTTACGCTGATTTCCTTCTCCCTCTCCTCCATTTACATACATAATTAATTTTTCAATCTGTGTTAATCAGTGTTAATCTGTGTCTGAATTTAGTTTTTTTTCGCCTCCCGGGATGTATGGGCACCACGGCTCCTCAGCTAAAAAGTCGCCTTTTAATTCTCCGGGCTCCTGCAGACCACCGCAGACGTCCACGAAACTCGTCAATCCATAGGCTCGTGCACGACATCCGCCACAAATATCCCGGTATTCACAGGCTCCGCACTTGCCTTTTAAGCGGTCGAAGTCACGCATAGCATTTAATATGGGTGACCTGAACCATATCTCTTTGAACGGCGTTTCTCGAATGTCGCCTACTTTTACGGGCAGATAAGGGCAAGGAGTTACTTCACCCGTGGGATAAATGCGGCAATAAGCGAGCCCCGCAATGCATCCACGTGTCCACTGGTCCAGATTCAAGCCCTTTTGTGATGCGATTCGCATAAATTGAGGTGCGCAAACGGGTCTAACCGCAAGGTTATATTTCGCGCTTGCTACCTTTTCAAGCACGCCATCTATCATCTGCTCATACATCTCTGGCGATATGTCTTCTATCTCTTTCCCTCTGCCCGTAGGCACGAGAAAGAAGAGGTGAAACATACTTGCACTATGTTTTTCCGCTAATGCCATTATGTCGTCAATTTCATCATAGTTCTGCTGCGTCACGGTGGTGTTTACCTGAACGCCTATGCCATTTTCGATACACGCGTCAATCCCGTCTAATGCTCGTTCCCATGCACCTTTCACGCCGCGAAAGGCGTCATGACGGTCGGGAACCGCGGAATCGATACTGACGGCAACTGCTTTTACACCGCTGGATTTTAGTTCCTTCGCAACGGAATCGGTTATCAGCGTGCCATTGGTGCCCATCGCCACGATTAAACCCTTTGCTCTTGCGTACCGGGCAAGTTCAAAAATGTCGTCACGGAGCAGTGGTTCTCCACCACTTAGTATTAAAATAGGTTTGCTTACTTCCGCTATCTGGTCTATGAGCGCCTTCCCCTCTTCCGTACTTAACTCGCTTTTTCCTGCTCGTTCTCCCGCATCCATGTAACAGTGCGGACACCGCAAATTACAGGCGAAGGTCATGTTCCAGGAGATAAGTCGAGGTATAAAGTTTTTTCGTTCACTAAATGAATGTGAATGCGGATGTTCTTGATTCTCGTTTTCAGACATTGTGAACTATTTGTACTATAATAAAATTTCGACTTCATGATTATATAAAGTTGTCGGTTTTTTTTTGTTGAAACCACGAGTAAAAATAAGTGGGTTATATATAGCAGAAGCGATTACAGAAAGGAAAGGCATAACTGTCAGGAGATGTAGATGGGAATGGAAGTAGAAATGGGAGAACTGTTCATAATCCTCGCTGGCATCTTGCTGGTTTTTGATTTTGTCCTGCTGTCAAAAGCAACGGCAGGGGACAAGAAGAAACTCGAATACGCATTTTACACTTCTGCCATCGCTTGCGCGCTGGTCGTGGCTTCATATCTCTCGCTTACATGGGCTTTTGTATCCGATAATTTCGCCTTAAGCGAGGTTTATACCTACAGCTCATCGGGCTTGGCTATCTGGTATAAACTCGGCGACCCGTGGATAGGAGCCAGCGGGTCAATGCTTTTTCTTACTTTTCTCTTTACCCTCACCTATTTCATCTACCGGTTTAAAGAGCCCGAACCCGAATCAGAACACGGGGATGAAAAAGGAAGCATGTTTCGTATAACGCTATACAAAACAACAGACCTTTTTCTCATCTTCTTTATCCTCCTGGTCTTGCTGCACAGCCCGTTTGAACATTTCCCTATGTCTATGACTATGCAAACAGTGCTAACAGATGGAGCAGGACTTAATCCATTGTTACAGACCTTCTGGGTGCTTATTCACCCGCCGATAGTTTTCTTAGGATACGCTTTCGTCTTTTTCGCTTTTGCGCTCACGCTAACAGGTATGATAACAGGTGGGTTGAAAGAGCGAGAAAGAAGAACGTTAAAGCGTTCTCTTTATGCAGCATGGTTATTTTTAGCTCTTGGAATAGCTCTTGGAGGTTGGTGGTCGTATGAAGTGCTGGGTTGGGGCGGGTACTGGTCCTGGGACCCGGTAGAAACAGCTTCTTTACTGCCCTGGCTTGCTCTTACTGCGTATTTCCATTTATCGCCTAAGAAGAGCAGCAGAGACGAGAACATGACAGGGGAATTTACACTCCTGCTTACTTTTTTAGCTATCCTATTCAGCACTGCACTGACCCGGGGTGGGCTGTTAGAGTCGGTTCATGCTTTTGGCCGCTCACCTGTCGGGCCCGCGCTGATGTTATTTGCAGCCGCCATTCTTTTTTTCTTTTTCTATTTATGCCGAAAAGCGAAAAAACCCCTTTATACCTTTGACGTTGATACTTCTTCCCTCTTCTCAGTCTCCCTCGTTATCGCATACTGGTCACTGATATTCCTCATGATAATATGCTTTCTTGGTGATGCAGCGCCAATAATAGGCGGTTTATTCCGTGAGAACCCAATGACCACGAGTCCCGAGTTTTATAACAAATGGTGTTTCCCCTTTACACTCGCTTTCGTAGCTGCTTTAGCGGGCTGCAACGCCAGCGCATACATGGGTGTGAAGAAATATTTTGGGCTAATACTTGCAGTGTTGTGCGTTGGAGTCGTTTTAGCGTGGCTCGGGCAACCAACGCCAAATCCACTTGCTAATTTCGGGCTTCCTCTTATACTCGTGGCGGGGTTTACCATCGCCCACCATTTCGCTCGTGTTCTAAGACGAAGCGCAAAAAAGAGTTCCACACGCTTGTGGGGTAAAACCATCGTGCATTTTGCAATCATCCTCATTTTAATCGGCGTTTTTGTCAGTTCCACTACGGAAACAGAGAGCGGGTTCATCTTCGCAAAGCCGAACTCCACGATTGAGGCTCTGGGAATGGAAATTGAATTGAACGATTTTGCTATATCTACCAGTACTGGAAGCGTTTACTCGGCACAACATCGCTTCATGCTTCCTGAATACTCGGCACTAAAAATGGACGTAACTTCGATTAAAGATGCCGGGGACGTTCATCAGGGGGCTATGTGGATAAAATATTATTCAAATCATGGCGCTGTGTCGGAGCCGTTAATCATTTCAACGCTCACGGGCGACATATATATTTATATGCAATCTACAAAATCCTCTTCGGATTCGCTGCTTTACGCACTTATGGGGCAGAAAGTTCAACCCGAAAATGTTATCGTCAGCGTAAAAAGAATTCCATTAATTGGACTTGTCTGGACAGGGATATTATTACTGGGACTTGGAATGGCGGTGTTATTAGTGGGGGAGTTTGTGAACACAGGGGAAATTAACCGCAGAGTTCACAGAAGATAGCGGTTTAGAGGCTTAGCGGGTTGGCGGGTTAGAGCGTTAGAACGGCTACTAATATCTAAGGGCTTGCCGCGAAATAACTTATCGAATTTTCAACTTTCTTCAAGTGTGAGGAGTTTTCCAGACAATATAGAATAATTCCTTTTGGGATGCAACGAGCGTATAGATTATTCATGCCTCTTTATATGGATGACCACACGATATAATTTACCATTTTATTTTTCGGCAAGCCCTAACAACTAACCATACTCAGACATCTAATTTTCTCTGCGAACTCAGCGTTCTCTGCGGTAATTTGAAATATGACATTGTCAATGTAAAAAAACGAGAGAGGGAAAAAGTCATCGAAGTCGGAAAAATTCCGACTTCCCCCTTTTGCTTCTTTCTCAACTTTTCCCCTGCTCAATCCTGTATTGGATGGCAGATCGTGCAGGTTTCTGGTCTAACCGTTAGTTTATGGTCATCATGGCAGGTTATGCACTCATAACCACTATACTCCGGGAATCGCTCACCCATCCACGAGATATGCTCCTCATGTCCTGCGGGATACTGCTTGTGGCATTCCATGCAGTATTCATTTTTTGGTGCTTCAGGGATTTCATCTTCGATTTCTGAAGCTTTTATCCCCTTGATGTGCTCAATGCCATGCCCTATGGGTGCTCCTTCAGGCCTATGGCATTCGTGGCAATCCATCACACCAGCAGTTCCATGCGCTGAAACCTCCAGGGAGTCATAGAAGGGCTGCATCTCATGACACATCTTACTACAGCTCTCTGGCTTGTGCATATAACTGGACATAGCTGCTCCAGCAACCGCAAGCACTATCACTACCACAACCAGACCAACGACAACCATCTTCTTTGTGATATTCATCTCTATTGCTCCTCCTTTTCGATGTCAACCTTTTTTAATTAGACCTATATAAAGTTTTCGCTTTTTTTTGCGAATGTGTTTTTTTTTTGCTCAAACGTATTCTTAAATGTCATAAAGGAAAAATGTTATGGAAACGATACTGAAGCGATTTGCAAGTGGTGAAATAGGCATAGAAGAGGCGTGCAAGGAACTAAGGCAGGAAAGTGTAAGGAGATTAAAAGATTTTGCAAGAATAGACGTAAACCGGCAGTACAGGACGGGCATACCCGAGATAGTCTTTGCAGAAGGTAAGAACAGCGCTGAAGTAGCGGATATAGCAATTGCACTTGCAACTGCTAAAGGTTTTGCATTGATAAGCAGGGCAAGAGGAACGGATGTAGGGGCGATAAAAAAGCGGCTGGAAGAACAAGGCGAAGCGTTTGAAATAGATTATAACGAAGTTGCGAAAACGATACGGGTGCAGAAGAGTGGGTATGAGTTTGAAAAGACGGGCAAAATAGGGCTAATCGCTGCGGGAACTGCCGATTTACCGGTTGCCGAGGAAGCGAGAGTGGTTGCCGAGGTCTGCGGTTGTGAAGTGATAAAGGCGTATGACGTGGGCATTGCGGGCATACACCGGCTGGTAGAACCTCTGGAGGGAATTGTAAACGCCAATGTAGCGGCGATAATCGTGGTTGCCGGTATGGAAGGGGCATTGCCCTCCGTAGTAGCAAGTTTGGTGAACGTTCCCGTGATTGGCGTTCCTACCTCGGTGGGCTATGGGCTGGGCGGAAAAGGCGTAGCAGCGCTTCTTTCTATGCTCCAGAGCTGCTCACCCGGATTAGCGGTGGTGAATATAGACAATGGCGTTGGAGCGGGTACTTTCGCTGCAAAATGCGCGTACAGAAAAAAATAGCAAGGTTGCAATTAATAAACCACGAGAATTCATAAAAAAAACCAGAAAATAAATTATAGACACAGATTAACGCAGATTAACACAGATGATAAGAACCAACACGATTAAACTAAAATAAATCTGCGTAAATCAGTGTAAATCTGTGTCTTAAATAGAAAAAAGCCATACTTTATGTACAATAAATAATCTTGTGTAAATCTGTGTAATCTTGTGGTTATTTTTCGGAATGCCTATATTTTCTCGTCACGCATCAACCGCCTTACTTCTTCCATATCGCTGGTTTGACCAAGCACCCACATTAACTTTACCAGTGCGGTTTCTGGTAACATGTCCTCACCCTCTATTATTCCCGCACGAAGTAAATCGCGACCTGTATCGTAAACTCTATCGCAGATTGTCCCGTATAAGCATTGCGAAGTCATCACGACAGGTATACCCTGTTTTATTGCTCTTGCCACGCCGGGAATCCATTCCGCAGATACATGCCCTAATCCGGTTCCCTCTAAAACAATGCC
This sequence comes from Candidatus Methanophagales archaeon, assembly GCA_021161765.1. Taxonomy (GTDB): domain Archaea; phylum Halobacteriota; class Syntropharchaeia; order Alkanophagales; family Methanospirareceae; genus QEXZ01. The sequence continues at coordinate 6,883 of JAGGZZ010000198.1, forward strand.
CTTGTATCCCTGCTGCGCTACGAAGAAATCGAGTATTGCGGGGTCAGCACCGGGATAGAACTTTATAAGGCAGCATTTGTCCTCGAGCTTGTCGCTCAGCTCTAATTCGTTCTCACCTCGCTTCGTATACGCAGAGAAGAACTCAAACCGTATTTTATTTATGTCGGTTGCATCATAAATCACCTTTCCTATTGGCGTATCGTTTATTGATTGAAAAGCGTCGCGTGCCGAAGTATGCATCTTCCTCACCTTCGTACCCCGGTGAATGAGACAGAAATTGTCGGAGGTGCTGCCGTGCATTACTACCACTACTTCCGCAAGGTCGCTGCATGCAACTTTCGCGGCACATATCGTGTTCATTGCGGCATCGCTGGATGGGCGGTCTGAACTGCGCTGCGACCCGACAAGAACAACAGGCACGGGCGTTTGCACCATAAAAGATAGCGCTGCGGCAGTATAACCCATTGTATCCGTGCCGTGCGTAACGATTATACCTTCTGCACCGTTTTTTATCTCGGTATAGACTTCCGCGGCGAGTTTACGCCAGTATTCGGCACGCATATTCTCGCTGAGTATGCTGTAAATCACTTTTCCTTTGATGTTCGCTATTTGCCCTAATTCCGGGATTGCCTCAAGTATGTCTTCGGTAGAGAATTGAGGAGAAACCGCACCGGTGCGGTAATCCACCTTAGAGGCAATTGTGCCGCCGGTAGAGAGAATGGACAGCGTGGGTAAACCCTCTTTTACTTTCCTTTTTCGCGTCTCTTCCCCTTCCTCTGCGCCTTCTTTCGCTTCTTTTTCTGTTTTTAGCCTTCCTCCTCTCTCTATAACTTCTATTTCCACATTTTCCTGTCGTATACCAATATTGTAGCCACTATCGAGTTTTATAACCACGTTTCTTGTGGCTGTCGGCATAACAACGCCTTCATAAACGACAACGCCGCTATCGGTCCTCTTCTTCTTTATCCTTATGCGGTCGCCTTCAACAAAGCTGTTGTTTCTTTGCATCAACAAAATATCTCAGATGAAAAGATAAAAATAATCCCTATTCCACCCCCTTTAATATCTCTCCAATTTTTGTTTCGTAATCTAATATATATCCCGATGCTTCGCGAGCTAAACGTAATTTCGTATCATGCGAAAGTTCGCCTTTTTCGAGTTCCTTGATTATCTCGTCGTATCTCGCAGGATTCACGATAACTGCAACGTTTTCAAAATTCTTTATCCCTGAGCGAAGCATTGCAACACCGCCGATGTCCATACCATTAAGCGCGTTTTTGGTTGCCAAATCCATGGGTATGAGGTTTACAGCAACGATTCCTATCTCCGCAGTTGCAATTCCTGCGTGAATGCGTGGATGCAGGGTCTTTATTTTACCGCCGAGCAGCTCTTGAACTCCCGTAAACGTGGATACTTTTGTCACGGGTATTCCGCTTTTCAAAATCGGTCTTGCGGTGCCTTCAGTTGCAATTATCTCCACTCCAAGCTCATTTAGAGCTTTTGCAAATTCCACTACCTTATCCTTGTTGAACACGCTTATCAAGGCTTTCATCTCTTTATCCTCCCTTCAAACCAGCCTACAGTTACTTCCGCCTTTTCCTTTTTAGGTTTTTCGTCAAATTCCGGGACATACGGTTTTATGTCTATATCTTTTAAGCCGCTCCCATATTCCGTGAAAGTCTCTATTTCACAAACCTCTTCGGATAATGAACTCTGATATGGCACTTCTTTTGTCCTTTTGTAAGGCGTGTGAATCGCACCAATTTGCTTCAATTGCATTTTAAATCTGTAATAAAATAGAAAGCTACAAAAGTTAATAAAGTTAAAAAACGAAATAACTATCGTAACAATCTTAACATTTACGAAGGTGAAGAGAGAAATGATAAATCCATTTTCCCCAAAGCATCCTGCCGACCCCGAATATTTTGTGAACAGAGAGGAAATAATACAGGCCTTTACCAAATGTTTGAAGAGAACGGCGAAAATCAAGCCAAGAAAACCCGATAATATTGCTATCCTGGGTGATTGGGGCATCGGTAAGACTTCTGTCCTTATGGAATTTGAATACATAGCTATCGAGTTGAGCGAAGAACTTAACGCTTTTGCAGCATTCATTGAGCTAACTCCTTCTACAAGCACAGACTTCACACAATTTGCAGTACGAACACGAGACGAGGTTGAAAGAAGCTTCAGAGTATCAGATATGTCGTTATTGGCAAAATTAAAGAAAGAATTAATCCCAAATTGGAGGCTAAAAACCATTGACCTGGGTGTAGTAACAATCGAAAGAAGATACAGTGAAAAATCGATGATAACCTCTTTTGAAGACAGTTTACGAGAATTATGGAACATCCTGGAGAAGAATGGAATAGAGGTTGCAATTCTGATGCTGGATGACCTGCACTATTTAGCTCAAAAATTCCCTGATGGTCTGTATGACATTAGAGGCATATTCCAAAGACTGCCCAGGGACGACTGCAATTTCATGCTCGCAATAACAGGTTATCCGCTTTTATTCGAAAAAGCCAGGGAGTTTGCAGAACCTTTCACGCGGTTCTTTGATCGCTATATGCTGGATTTATTCGATAGAAAAGAGACTGAGACCGCCATATTAAAACCAATTCAGAAGAGCAATCTGAAGATATCCCTGGATGACGATGTTATCGGTAGGATATACGAACTTACAAGAGGACATCCTTACTTCATATATTTCATAATGCAGGATTTGGTAGATTCCAAACAGGAGGGAAAGATCAACCTTGAGTTCTTCCAAGAACACTATCACAAAATAGCCCGGCATTTGGCAAGAGAAAAATTTAGTGATGACCTGGCTTCAGTCAGCGAGGCCGAGAAGAGGATATTGATGGAGATGGCTGAGCTACCTGAGACATTCTCACCATCAGATGTTAAAATAAAGAACATCAGGAGATATCTCAAAGACTTGGTGGAAAATAAGGCGGTAGTAGTAAAGGTCGAGCGAGGCAGGTATTCTCTCTATCATCCCCTCTTCAAGGAATATCTACTGCAGGCGGGGCATCGTATTTAATTCCTTCATATCGGCAACCCCAGCCATTCAAACACTCCTATCATCTTTAATGCTGCATAAAACATCACTGCGATAAAAACGTATTGTAACTTTTTTGCAGGTAGTTTGTGAGCAGTTTTCGCACCTATCTGAGCTATTGGGATGCTTGTCATTGCCAGACAAGCCCCTACAAGCAGATTGACGTATCCAATGGAATAAGGAGGTAGATTTGGAACAGAAAGACCATTTATTAGATAGCCAATAGAACCCGCTATGCTCGTAAAAATCATCATTGACAGCGAAGTTCCAACTGCGTGATGCATTTTGAATTTTAAAGCCATTGCGAGCACAGGAACGGTGATGATTCCACCGCCAAGTCCTAGCATCCCGCAGATAATGCCGATAGGAAACCCACAGCAAGCCCAGGTCAAAGGCTGGGCTTTTGGGACTTCCGCTGTCTTTTGTGGCTTCCATGTCAGCATCCTTAACGCACCAAGCCCGATTACGAGCCCAAATGCGGGCTTTAATATCTCTTCGCTGAGAAGCTGTGAAGTGATTGTAGCGCCTATAAGTGCTCCAATCGCTCCAAAAACACCTAAAACCATTCCAGCTTTCCACCATACCGCTTCCTTTTTTGTATGCGCCCATGCTCCGCTGATTGCCGTTGGAAACACGACAAGGAGGTTAGAGCCAAATGCGAGTTTCAACGCAATGTCCCCATAACCCATCTCTTTGAATACAAAAAACGTCACGGGCACCATGATAAAGCATCCGCCAACGCCGAGAAGCCCTTCCGCAAATCCAACTGCCACACCTGTCAGTGCTAAAACGATTATTACCGTTAGAAGTTCCATGGTTTTCTCCTTTTCAAATTGTTTTTTCTTTTCTACAAAGCTTCTTTGATGAATGTTCTCTTAAAACGTTTAAAGAAAAAGCGTAATATATGGAACTAATAGTACTGCGATTAGGGCACCGCCCGGAAAGGGACAAACGAATAACCACGCATGTCGGATTAGTTGGGCGCGCATTGGGCGCAAAAGGCATGCTGCTCGCTTCGGATGATAAGGGCATAGAGCGAAGCATAAAAGAAGTAACAACGAGATGGGGTGGTGATTTCTTTGTGCAAACAGGTGTGAAATGGAGAGATGAAGTAAAGAGCTGGAAGCGAGAAGGAGGAAAAGTATGTCATCTCACGATGTACGGTGAGAACATTCTTGACGTGATAGCCGAAATAAGAGAAGAAGCGAAAAGAGAAAAAGCTCGTATAATGGTTGTAGTAGGTGCTGAGAAGGTTCCCTACGACGTTTTCGATGCGGCGGACTGGAACGTTGCAGTATCAAATCAGCCGCACTCGGAAATAGCAGCACTGGCGTTATTCCTCGATTATTTGCAGCAAGGCGAAGAACTAAACGCTAAGTTTGAACATGCCGAACTGGAAATAGTGCCAAAAAGGAAGGGGAAAGAGGTAGAGGTGAAGTTGAAGAGGAAAAAAGGAGCAAAAATAAAATGAAAAGATATAAAATCGCGGTAATTCAGGGCGATGGTATAGGAGCAGAGATAATAAGCGAAGGTAAAAAGGTGCTTGAAGCGGTTTCCGACCTCGATGGGTTTGAACTCGACTGGATAGAATATCCGCACGGTGCAGAGCATTACTTGAAGACCGGGGAGTTAATCGGTGAGGATACGCTAAAAGAGCTGGAACGGAGTGATGCGATATATTTCGGGAGCATAGGCGACCCGCGGGTAGAGCCGGGTGTTTTAGAACAAGGGATTTTGCTTACTATGCGGTTCTATTTTGACCAGTACGTGAATCTGAGACCGGTGAAACTGCTGGAAGGCGTCAACACGCCGCTGGCTGGTAAGGGTCCGGAAGACATAGATTTCAGTGTTGTGAGGGAGAACACCGAGGATTTCTATGTCGGTATTGGCGGCAGGATGAAAAGAGAAGGAAGAGGAAAAAGTAAACAGAGAGCGGAACTGGAAATCGTAAGGAAACTTTATAATATTAAGTTCGGGCTGGATATCGAGTCCGATGCAGACGAACTCGCATATCAAATCGGTGTCGTGACGAGAGAGGGCTGCGAGCGAGTGATAAAGTTCGCATTTGAGCTTGCGAAGGAGAAAGGCAAGAAAAAGGTGACGAGTGTGGACAAGGCGAACGTGCTAAC
>JAGGZZ010000162.1 GCA_021161765.1 Candidatus Methanophagales archaeon
CCATTTGCGGTATCTTGCCGTTTATAGGCTTGATAGCGCATACTCCCATTCCTGGGAGAGCATATTGGGCCTCCCGAGTTCCCATAATCTCCATTTGGTACCATGCTACGGTCTGAGACCCCGCTGGACTCACACCACCTCGCAATGTCCCAGAACTCTCTGCTATATTCCAAGACCGGAGGTTCAGACTAACGGTGGTGTGAATGCTGCCTTCTGTCACACAGACAACGTCGGCTTCCAGAATCATCAGAATTTCGGGGCTCATAACCTTCACCTTTCGATTGTGGCCCGGTATCCCATCCCCCCAGCTTCACAACAGCCCGTTACCGGGCTGGGTGTGGAGTTCAGTTCTGAGGGGGTGGCTAGCCTTTCCTCAGGCTAGATTTTCACCAGCTGGCGAGTATGAATTTATCTCGGCACGCCTGTGTACTCTGCGCTCTCCGCGGTGATAAATCACTATATTTTTAGACACTGCTTCTGAACTGTATCTCTCCTGTATTTACATCCTTTTATACCACTTAACCGCCCGGAAGACAACAAAAGAAATAACCAGCGTCAATGCCACCCACGCGATTTTTATTAGAGATGTCCCTCCTTCATCTCCTTTATTCTCCTTCTGTTCCTCTTCCTCTACTGACTTATTCCAGTCATGGAAGAAAACGTCCTCGTAAAAAGAAGCTATTTCATCGTTCTCCACTATCACGCCTGCTTCCCTGTTGTAAATAGAATTGGCATTCCAGTTCAGCGATGTTATAAGCACTTTTTTGCCATCCATGATTAAACCCTTGTTGTGTATTTTAGCTAACCCCAGCGAGTCTAAATCCGCTAATTTCGCTTCTAAACTCCAATTCGCTTCTCTCGCCACTTCGTTCAACCACAAAACCACTTCGTCATTATTGTTTGCACCTTCTAAATACTTAGCGTCAAGCAGCATTTTAACTTCACATCCTCTTTCCGCAGCATCTATCAAAGCAGCAATAAAGGTATTGTCCTCTTCACCCCAGAATCGTCCGGTTGAGAACTGCTGCACGTAAACATTTTCTTCTGCGTTGTTTATCGCACCCAGTATCGTTTCGTTACTCATAGCGGTATCAGGTGCTAAAACAGGAATCAAAGTAAAATCGCTGTTAACGGTGAGTGGTTCAAAGACGGGTGCATAAGAGCCTTCTGGTATCTCTCTGCTCATGAATTTTGTTTCCAAATCCTCTAATCTTGTTGAAACTTCTTTACCACGATAGAAATCTTCAAAGAATACTTCTTTGAAGTATCTTGCAACTTCCGCATTTCTTATCACGACACCCCAGCCACGGTTTCCAAAAGAGTTATTGCAGGGTATTCCTGTATTTTTCCAGTTTTCAGTCATTACTATGGTACTCTCATTGTCAATAACTGCGTATTTCGCATGGTTTATGAACGGGTCGTGAGAAAAACGAACTTCTCCACCTTTTTCTTTTATTTTCTCTGCAATATACAGCTCTTCATCTTTAATTCCGCCAACAGGGCTGCCTTCGAGCAGCACACGCACATTCACTCCTCTATTCAAAGCATCCAAAACCGCGTCCAGGAGGTAAAGGTTCTCAAACTGGTACAGGTTGATATACAAAGAGGAGGCGGCTATTTCTATTTCGCGTTGCAAAACGGAAAAGCTGCAATCAGGGGATACAAAAGCGGTTACTTCGCCAAAACAAGTGATTTTTTCGGGTGCGTGATACGAAGCGCCAAACGTGAGCAGCAGCCAGTCTTTGCACTGATTTGTATCCTGAAACTCGTTTCGTTTGTAAATCATTCCTTCTCTCGGCTTCTTCAACGGCTCTGCCTGCCAGCCCGCTCCCGTGTAAGAGGATTCACCGTAGATCACAGCATCCACTTCTTTTCCGCTCTTGTCTTGTAATAATACTTCGTCACCACTGTCGCGTAATGCAAATCTGCCTTCTGTTTGCAGTTGAGTAACGTCGGGGTTGGAATCCGTGCCGTATTCGAAATCAGGAGAGATGGTTTTACGGGATACGTTACTTATTTGTTCTGCAAATGCCGCAGCGTTTCTCGTAACGTAGATTGTCTCGCCTGGGGCAATAATAGCGAAAGTAGGGAATATGATTTTTCCTTCGTTATCTGTTATGCTCCAGCCTTCGATGTTTACGGGATGGGTGCAGGGATTAGTGATTGCAACGTATTCGTCCAGTTCGTTTTTCGTCGCCGTGTTTGGGTAGATTTCGGTTATTATCAAATTCGGCGGTGCAGTGTTATCAGAGGAGGAATAAGCAAAGGCTTCGTGTGTTAAGGTTAGAGGAGAAAGGAAGAGTAACAGAGAAACAAGTGTGATGAGCAATGATGCTTTAAAAACTATTTTAAGTGCTGCATTTTCTTTTGTTTTCCTTACTCCATCAGACCTCCTTTGAAAAAGAGTTCTAAGGAATGTTATGTGTAGTTTCGTGCTACTCATGTTTCATTATTGTGCACACGGGGGTTCCTTTGTGCAAGAGATTCTTGGAGTATATTCTTTTGATGCCCGCCAACTGCCCAAGAAAAACTTCTTCAACATCCTGATTTTCAACTTGCAGCGATAAAACTTTTTCCTCTAAATATCCGTCAGGTATGACGTATCCAATGCGTTCACCTTTGTGTAGTTTATTTTCAGAAATTTGTACTCCGACCGCACATGGTTTCTCCCAATACTTAACGATTTTACCGATAGGCTTGTAAATGGTAGGGAGCCTGGGCATTCTCCCACTCTTGTAGAATAGTTCCTGAATCGTCTTAGGATCCCACCCCCACTTCATCATTCCTCTAATCAAAAGAAACAAATCCCAGGTTGTTAAGATAGTGAGGTCATGATTCTCCGCGTCTTCTACTTGTTGCTCGGTAAATATATTTGGGTTATCTCTTTCAAGTGCAGGAACATTCCGCTGATGATTTATTATTGACACGCCATGAACATCAAATCTACTCCATTCCTTCATTCGTCTAGGGACATACTTAACTACCTGTATCGTGTCGGATTCATGTGGAAGCCCAGATATTCCCTTGATTTCTATCAAAAGAATAGGAGATTTGTCATGAACTTGCAGGTCTTCCTGCTTTGGTGCTTTAGTGTTCTGCTCCCGAATTTGCTTATCAACATCTATAACCTGCTCAAATCCAATGAATTCGAGACATGATTTGACACTTTCTACAAGGTCTGTTCCAGTTTTAGTAATTATCCCGTGGAGGAAGCCAAGTCTATCCCTTTCCTCTGATATCTGCTTATCAAGCTCTTCAAGTTCTCTTTTTGCCCTCAGCTGAACCTCGACTTTGTCAGTTTTGTACTTGAGCACAGAATCAAGTTCATATTCAGCTCTCTCAACCCATCGAGAACCTTCTATGTGGGGAAAAAGATGAGGAGATATATCTGGAAGGACTTCACGCAATAGAGTTACGATGGTCTCAGCATCTTTCGATATTTGTGGAAGTATGAGAACACGACCTTTAGAATCTTCTGGTACAAGTAATCCCCCAACGCACCTTTCGAATTTATTGCTGCTCAAAGTAGGTATCCAATTCTTCTCTATTCTTGACGTAGGGTTAAAAGTGGCATTATATTTGGCATTTCTAGTAGTCTTCCAAAGAAAACGAGAAAGTTGGGAATCATGCTCTAGCACATTGATTTCCACGCCAACATCTGATGATTCTACTACAAGATAAGAGAGAATCGAAAGAAAGGACCAGTTATCAGCGTTTATTTTCGATCCTGTAGATAGTTCAGATACTCCATAATTAAAGCGGCTGCGGTAAACATGAGCTAAAACCAGATCCTGATAGAGACGCGATTGAGCAAAGATAACAAACAGCCCACCATAATCGAAAATACGGTCAAAGGCATTTTGTACTATGCTCATTACCCTTGGGCGAGGATCAATTTCACTCCGACTACATTTAGCCCACCAATCGCTCTCCCCTCCGGATGTCACCTTTTCGCCTTCAGGACTATCAAGCGTTTCTGGGGGTGTGAGGTCAATAATTATAATCTCCTGCTCAGTATAATTTGGTAGATCAGATTTGTAGATTACAGGTCGGTAGCTATCACTAAGCTCTACCTTGTATGGAGAACCAAATGTTCCAGCAGATGCGTTGAAGCCAGCAGACCGGACGCTATCAAGGACACTATCGGGCAAATCTACGAGTAGAATCTTGGGCTTTTGATATTCAGGAGTGAACTTCTTAGAGTTTTTCGCTTTTTCTTTAGCTTTTCTTATTTTCAACATGGGTACTCATACTCCAAAAGTTAACACGGAATTGCGTATAACGGTTCTGGTATATCTGAAGTTTTGCGAAACGAAGTGGAGCAAAAATTGGGCGCAGCGTAGCCAGATATACCCTGTTATACGCCGTTTTGCCATTATTCACTCTCCTCATTTTTGAAATCAAATAGCTTTGGAGATTTAAACTCTATTAGAAACTCTCTAATCCGCTTTTCTGCCAATTTCACATAATTTTCATCTATGTCGTATCCTATATAATGCCTATTTGTTTTTACCGCTGCTATTGCCGCTTGTCCACTTCCGATGAAAGGGTCTAAAACAACTTCTCCTTCGTAAGTATAAAGTTGAATTAACCTATAAGGAAGTTCCACAGGGAAGGGTGCTGGATGTCCAATCTTACGAGCTGACTCTGCTGGAAATGTCCAAACACTTTTAGTAAGTTCAAGAATTTCCTCTTTGGAACTGGTGTTTTTTCTCTTGTTGCCATTTTTTCTACTAAATGTACCTTTAGAAAAAATCAAAATATACTCATGAATATCCCTTAAAGTTGGATTGGCGGCAGAAAGCCAACTACCCCATGCTGTGGAGGGACTTGAACTTGAAGCTTTGTCCCATATCTTCATACTCTGTTCTCTCATTTACTCCTGACCAAGAATGGGAATTTTCAAATCAAGGTCTGGATAACAATAGATGTTTATATAATTGTCAATTTGTTCTTCCAAGTCAGAGTTCTTCAAATATTCGTCAAAGGTACTGAAATTCCCTGGAATTTTACCTTCACTGTCATCCCATTGCAATCTTATTTCGTCTAATTCTTGCTTGTCACATTTTCCGTAATCGCTATTCCATGATTCTCGAGCACTTTCCAATAATTTGTTTTTCACGTCATCCTCAGAAGGAATGATAACCTTAAAAGTATCTGCTGGTTCTATTGGTGCAGGTTTTTGACCTTTGAGATACCTTATCAGAAATTGGTGTCCTGGATAAGTATCAAGCTCATCAGCGAGTCTTTCCGTAGTAAAAATTTTTCTATTGAACACTACAAAAGAGCCAAGACGAAAATCAACAGCTTGTATGTAAATATTAATATCTATGCCCGCTTCCTGAAGTTGTAGGTAATCAAAAACATGGAATCCATCCGGGTCTTGTTTTAAATCCGAGTCTAAAGTAATTTTTGAGAAATCCTTACCGAGAGAAAAAATTGGCTTGATGGCTTTTAAGGCATTTATTAGCGCTTCTACTTCTTTGCCACCATATCTTTCAAAAAAGCCCATATTACGGTGTCCATTTTCTACAATGATAGAACCGTCACAAGTCACATTCCATATCTGCCAAACACCACCCATCTTTACTACTTCAAACATGGTTTTTTTTATCCCCTCTTTATTGTACAAATTTATTAAATCCTCTTTAGATGCCAAGTTCTTCTTCAAGATCTAAAAAGGCTCTTTTACGTTTATAAAGCTCATCTATTTTCTCCAAATCAATAAACCTCAATTGTTCCTTAATTTCATGGAAACTTCCCGAGAGCAAATCCTTTATCTTTTCATGGTCTGCTTGAGACCCTACTACGAAAATGTGACTGTTCCACAGATCAAAAGCATGCTTCAACTTAACTAAGTCATGATAAAGATCTCTTTTTACGTGAACTTCAAAGACATAAGTTGGCACAGATTGCTCTACTCTTCTCCATACAACATCGAGTCTCCCTATGTCGAAAGGTTACTCTCCCTCAGCAATATAATTTTGTAGCTTTCCGATTTCGATAAGCTTTTGGATCATCTTTTTATGAGAAATCTGTTCTTCCATTTCTTCAATTTGGCGTCTCTGAAATTTCGAGATGATCACTTGAGCTAGCGGAGAATCAAGCTGTTGGAATCCCACTCCTGTCTTATATCTTAACAACTCAGAGGTTATTTTATCTGTTTTTCCATTTGTCCGGAGGAAGACAATGCACAACATTGAATTCAAAGCGCAGGGGCCAAATTACCTCATTTTTATCAATTTCTTCAAACCAAAGGGGCTGAGTTTGACGAAACTTCATTTTGACGATTACATATCCAGATGGATACAGGCTCACCAAACAGTCTCACATCAACTTCAGGTTCTGTTATGGGAATTTCAGTTTCCACATTGGCTTCTCCAAATTTATAGATGAGCAAAGCAGCTATTATCCTTTCACGAAGCGAACCCACTTCCATTCCAATATTCCCAGCCCTTGAACTCTCTAACTCTGCAAGTTGAAACATATAAGGTAGGCGTGTTTTAATTCTATTTACGAGTTTTGGATCCTCAAATATTTCTATCAAACCGCTGTACATTTTTTATTTCTCCATTTTTTCATAAGCAAAATGGCGTATAACTTCGGTATATCCTCTTATTTTGGAATGATATCCAAAGTTTACTTCGTACATACCCCCTTTTGTCAGATTGCTAATCTTCATTATATTTAACCTCCTTTCCATTTCATATGAATTTTTGATTATTAATTTTTTGTATTTGTTTAGCTCCTTTTTATAACCACGAGATTACACAGATTTTCACGAGAAAAAGAATATTATTGATATAGTTTTAGTGGTCATAATGGGGATATTAATAGAAAGACTAATTGAATGGAGCGATAAAAAACAAACAAATCTTAGGTGGTGAAGATGATGCAAGTATTTGATCTGTATTTGTA
>JAGGZZ010000072.1 GCA_021161765.1 Candidatus Methanophagales archaeon
CGCTTATTATGTCCCAATGTCCTTATGGCATGACCGATAGAGGCGGTTGTCTTCCCCTCTCCCTTTCCATAATAGGCGATGATTTTTCCCTCTTTTGGGTTCATAATTGTATGTTTTTAATATAGTGTTCCTTATCAGTAATAAATAATCATCCCTGTATGCGTATTTTTTAAATGGTTCCACAAACCCCGTTACATAGATTGAAAGGAAAGGAGAGAAGGTTAAAATGAAAGAAGCGATGTTCTACGAGAAACTGGAAGAGAACGCGGTTAGATGTCACCTCTGTGCGCATCATTGCAAGATAAACGAATCGAAGAGGGGGATATGCGGGGTTAGAGAAAACAGGGGCGGGGTCCTCTACAGCCTGGTCTACGGTAAGGTAGTCGCGCGAGGGATTGACCCAATAGAGAAGAAGCCTTTCTTTCATTTCCATCCCGGCTCTGAGGCATACTCGATTGCTACGGTTGGCTGTAACTTCAGATGCAAGAACTGCCAGAACTACCATATCTCTCAGATGCCAAAAGGAGGCGAGAAACAGATAGTAGGAGAAGATGCGTCTCCTGAAGAGATTGTTGCGGCAGCCAGGCAAAACGGCTGTAAAACCATCGCGTATACGTATACCGAGCCGACCATCTTTTTCGAGCTCGCTTATGACACCGCCAGATTGGCACGTAAAGAAGGGATATACAATGTCTTTGTTTCAAACGGGTATATTACGGAGGAAGCGATACGCACTCTCGCCCCTTATTTAGATGCGATAAATGTAGACCTGAAAGGTTCTGAGGGCCTGTATCGAAAAATTTGCGGTGGGCACTTGCAACCCGTCCTGGATGCGATAAAGTTATACAAAAGCCTGGGCGTTTGGGTCGAGGCAACCACGCTGGTTATACCAACGTTGAACGATTCGGAGGAAGAGTTCAGATGGATTGCAGAATTCATCAAAAGTGTGGGCGTGGACATACCCTGGCATATCTCTCAGTTCTATCCCGCATATAAACTGCCTGATCTCCCTCCAACGCCTGTTACTACCTTGCGTAAAGCGCGTGAAATTGGGCTGGATGTAGGATTGAGATACGTGTACGAGGGCAACGTTCCGGGTGAGGGCGGGGAAAATACCTACTGCTACCAATGCGGAGAGCTGTTAATCCGGCGCTATGGATTCCAGATTCTTGAGAACAAAATACGAGACTCAAGATGTCCAAAGTGTGGTGCGAAGATAGATGGGATATTATAATTTTCCTGGGAATCAAAATCAAAACCGAAAGTATTTATATATAGATTTGTAATCTATTAGCATGAAGTGTCCAAAATGTGGCAGGGAAATAAAAGGGTATGAAGAAGGATGGGAGTGTTGCCCATACTGTGGGGCATGCTTATTCGTTGACTGCCCTTTCTGCGACCGGCGGCTTGAGCAAGAATGGAGTTACTGCCCCTACTGTGGCCATGCCGCGCCGAAAGAGGAAACTTAGCATTTTTGCTTCTTGCAACGCTAGGAATTCTTAGACACCTAAAAGGAATAGAGGCAACCCAATTACGATTGCAAATAGAAGATTGAATAACTTTATCAAGACCGAATCTTTTATCGTGTAAGATAACAGAGGCAGCATTCCATGTCCGTCTTGCACAATGGAACTGGTGAGCAGTATTGAGAATGGGACGAGTCCGCTTGCAAACATCATCACAAAAATCATGTGCGGACCCGACTCAGGTATTAGTCCCACAAGCGCGCAAATCAGGAATATCAATATCATATTTGCCCTGACAAAACCTTCTAAATCTACAAGAAGGATAAAAAGAAAGGAAAAAAGTGCGTATCGGGGTAAAGAGAGCTTAGGAAATCTCTTTAATTCTTCTGGTGCGAAGCAGCGACACTCTTCTTTGTGAACCTTTTGTAACGTGCATTCTTGACAGGGAACTATTTTAAACAGAGATGCTGCTTTATCTGCTATTGGGACACCTATAATACCCAGTATAAACAATACCGCAAAAAGGAACACTGCCTCCTTAGGAAAAAGCGCAAGCATCACAAACGCTTCATCCCCCGGGGTAGCAATCATCCCCCCCTACAATAGCGCCAAATGATAACAACCCGTGGACATAAAAAGAGACGTTCGCAAATGCGCCTAAGCAGCCGGGTGTTGCGCCGAGGAAAGATGCAATAGCGTATTGTCGGCTTCTCCCCCCTTTCAACGCCTTTTCCATATCCCCTTTTGTTAAGACGTTTATATAATCAACGATGAGCATCATTACAAAGACAAATATGGTTATCATAACCGAATGGTTGATGACAGACGATAGTTCATTCATTTAGTCCCACCAATAGTTATGAATACTTTACTATAACTATACTTTTGCACTTTTATATTTAGGAAGAGTCACCTTCTTTTTAAAACTGCACAGGAAATAGGGGCTATATAAGACCATGTACAACATGGACAATAGGAGGTGAGGTATATGGTAAACAATTTCATTCCTGCATTGCTAATAGGCTATTTTGAGGCTTTTAGAGAGTCATTTAACTCGCCAGGCTACTCGTATTTCAAGGCTTTTGTCTGGGCGTTTATGCTGATACAGGGACGGAAACGCGTAGCAGAGATGGAAGGATTACAGCAGCAACCCTGATCGCGGTGGGTATATAATTGGGCATAACTGGTCAATTCTCGGTTTGCTCTCTCCATTTTCCGGACGGTGGCTTTGTTTTCCGACCATAGCAAGGCTGATTTCGGGTAAGAACAATCCCTCGCTGTTCGCACGTGCGAGACGTGGGTTCAGGCGGTTCGTCATCAAGCGGATCTTTTAAAATTCCGCACTGATGCACCGGAAATATCGAAGGTGCTTGAGTGTTCATCTGGGCACAAACCCTCAGTCTCTACTGTACAGCGGATCTTGCGATCGAAGGGGATGAATCGTCCAAAGGGACGACGTTCAAAAAAAACGACGGAGAAAAAGAGGACAACAATCCAAACCTACAAGAAGGTGTTAAAAAAGTAGAGAAGAAGTGTGAAAGATCCAATGTCTATACGAACCCGCTGACGAATCCTCAGAGAAATCCAAACGTCGATCCCAGGCGTACAGAACCGTTGACTAATGTAGAAATAAAGGCAATTAAAGAGGCGCACCAGCAATACCCGGAGTTTTTGAGCCGGTGGGACACCCGCGATTATTCCGCGGGCGCTATGATCAACTTTCACCTGTTCATCGCTCTATGCAGGTTTGATGTGCGTGACGGGCTGCTATTTCTCAGTAATAATCCTGCACGGTGCAGGGCGATAGGGTTCGTGAACGGTGTGCCACGTGAAGCCACGGTATCCCGGTTCCGAGCACGAATGGGCTGTGATTTTGACGGCGCCTTTGCTGACCTCGTAAAATACGTCGTCGAAATGACCGAGGTCGAAAAAGTCAACCGCAAAAACGTATTCCACGCTCCAAATAAACCTATCCATCCTTGCAGAGATGATTCGCGGGGTTGAAAACGGGTATTGGCTCGAAGAAGGGCGCGGAATACAGTGCGAAGCGATACTCGCAGCTATACCGACAGGAGTACAACGAGCCGTTCAACGAATCAAAGAATCCCGAATCGGTGATGCGTAACGCCCTGCTCGAAATGCCGTTCATCGAGAAAACGGGACCAAATAAGAGCCGAAAATACAAAATAAAAAATAAATAACCTTTATATAAGATTATGAATTGTGCGGACTGCAAAGAAAAAGCGTGCTATAAGGGCAAGGACTGCACGGGAATCGCAGGGGAGGTCAGTGAAGTATATAAAGAAGATGCTGAAGTGCTCAAGTCGCTCAGCGTTTCTGCACGTATTGAATCAAGGTATTACATGAAGAAAAACCGCATAGAGGAGTTGATTTTATATGCGAAAGGGATGGGCTACAAAAAGCTGGGCGTTGCGTTCTGCATAGGACTGGAAAAAGAGGCGGAAGTAATATGCGATATTCTATCTCAACACTTCGATGTGTCTTCGGTCTGCTGCAAGGTATGCGGGATTGACAAATCAGATTTCGCGTTGGAACGTCTCCACAAGGATGCAGAAGTAGAGGCGATGTGCAACCCAATAGGACAGGCAAAAATATTCAACAAAGAAAAAACCGACTTGAACGTCATTCTTGGATTGTGTATAGGGCACGATATACTGTTCACAAAATACTCCGAGGCGCCGGTGACAACACTTGCGGTAAAAGACCGCGTTCTCGCTCATAACCCGCTTGGAGCGATATATTCGGGGTATCAGCGTAAAAAACTGAAAAAGTAAGTTAATTACTATTTATTGCTGGAATGACTATAATTATGCGAGTGAGGGGAGAGAAATGGGAAATAAAGAGATAATAGACATAACCGAGTTTGCAAGACTCGACCTGCGGATGGGAAAGATAGCGAATGCGGAACGAATAGAAGGAAGCAAGAAATTAATCCGGCTCGAAGTAGACATTGGGGATGAGCAGCGACAGGTGGTCGCGGGGATTGCAGAAGAATACCGTCCGGAGAATTTGATTGGCGAACTCATCCCTGTCCTGGTTAATTTGAAGCCTGCGAAGCTCATGGGCGTGGAAAGTCAGGGAATGATTTTAGCCGTGGATGCCAACGGGAAACCGGTTTTATTGCATCCCGATATGGAAGTGCCCGCGGGCAGTCGAATCCGCTGAATAAAAAGTGAATCGAAAACAGCCGTTGGAAGAAGAAATCGCAGACATTTTATATGGACATCGAATGACAGAATGGCAGCAAATAAGACCGCTAGGGCAATGGATGGTCTATTTCGACCCGGTGGCAAAGATGGCATATTCGCATACGGATTATCTTCCTGGGGATGTCCAGGGAAGGCTGTTACGGAAGCACGCCTTTGAATCTCACAGCCAGCGGGCTTACTTCGTGGTTGAGAATAACGAACTCAATGAGTACAAGGGTCTTACCTTGCCATACAG
>JAGGZZ010000021.1 GCA_021161765.1 Candidatus Methanophagales archaeon
AAAGCAGTTTAATCTGTCAGTAACGGATATTGGTAAACTGGCGATGGCATTGGTAGACGCAGCTACGGTTGTGATTGGATCACCCACAGTTCTGGTCGGACCGCATCCAAAAGTCATTTATGCGGCTTGTCTTGCAAATGCGTTGAGACCAAAACTGAAATTTGTGTCCATAATCGGGTCTTACGGTTGGGGCGGCAGGATGGTGGAACAACTTGCAGGAATGATACCCAACTTAAAGGTGGAAATACTGGATCCGGTTGTGATTAAAGGGGTTCCGAAAGAAGCGGATTTTGAGGCATTGGACAGGTTGGCAGATGAAATTGTGAATAAGCACAGGGAGCACAATATAATATATCAAAGTTAGCAAAGGCGTGAAAAATGGAAAATCTTAAAAGTACAGGGGGACATTAAAAAATAAAGATGAGAGAAGAAAAAAAGAATGACTTGTTAGAGAAGGGGGCTATTATTCAGAGAGATTATGAAACGTATAAAAAGCGATTGGGCAGATATATTAAAGAGGTGGGTTTTGAGGAATTCAAAAGGGAGATATTATGAACTCTGCAGAAAAAGAGGAGGCACCGCTACTCGTAACAAAAGTAGAAGGCAAGGAAATACCATGGGACCCCACGCAACTGAGGAGAGTCCAGGAACACCCGTGTTTCAGTAAGAACGCTGCCCATTTATTTGGTAGAATGCATCTCGCGGTGGCGCCGAAGTGTAACATCCAGTGTAATTACTGCCTGCGCAAATATGATTGTGTGAATGAGTCTCGACCGGGCGTGACGAGCAAGGTGCTAACACCGCAGGAAGCGTTAGAACGAGTACGGGAAGTGCTTGAACAGGTGCATTACATCAAAGTTGTTGCCGTTGCGGGTCCCGGCGAGCCGCTGTACAACGAGGAGACGTTTGAAACGTTCCGGCTCGTAAAGGAAGAGTTCCCACACCTCATAAGGTGCTTGAGTACGAACGGATTGCTCCTGCCAGACCGAATTGACGAACTCGAAGAGCTGGGAATCGGCAACGTGACCGTTACGCTGAATGCCATAGACCCCGACATCGGCAAGAACATCTATTCTTTTGTCAATTATCAGGGTAAAAGATACAGGGGGCAAGAAGCGGCTGAGATATTGCTCAGGAATCAGTTAAAAGGAATAGAAGAAGCGGTAAAAAGGAAGATAGTGGTAAAAGTGAACACTGTTCTTATTCCCACGGTGAATGATAAGCACATCGTTGAGATAGCGAAGAAAGTAGGAGGAATGGGCGTTTATCTGCAGAATATTATGCCTCTTATCCCTCAATATAAGTTCGCTCATATCACACCACCAACACCGCACGAGAAGAAGGAGATGCAAGAGAAATGCAGTAAATATGTGAAGCAGATGACACACTGCCGCCAGTGCCGCGCAGATGCTATTGGGAGACTGGGGAGAGATATCCAACACTGCTACTTATGAATTATGAAAAAAATATACGGTATTATCGGCGACCCGGTAGCACACAGCCTTTCGCCCGTTATGCATAATGCCGCCTTTGATAAACTCGGAATGGATGCCGTTTATCTCGCGTTTAGAGTCTCAAAAGGCGAACTTGGAGATGCGATAAGAGGAGCGAAAAGCCTTGGCATCGCAGGTCTTAACGTTACCATCCCGCTGAAGGAAAAGGCGCTATTTTTCGTGGATGTGGAAGAAGTGGCGAAGAAAATAGGCGCAATAAACACCATTGACTTCAGTAGTGGCACGCCTGTTGGCTACAATACGGATGGCATCGGCTCGCAGCGGGTATTGCAAGAGACCGTGGGCGAAATAAACGGCAAAAATGTATTAATTCTTGGTGCTGGTGGCGCTGCAAAGGCTATTTCATTTTATCTCGATACTGAAGGTGCAAGAGTGACAATAGCAAATAGGACAAAGAAAAGAGCCGCTCAGTTGGCTTCTAATCTCCGTAATGCCGATTTTTGCGGTTTGGGGGTCGAACTCGAAAAGCGTATCGAAGCTTCGGATATTTTGATTAATGCTACTTCCGTGGGTATGCATCCACACGAAGATGCTACGTTAGTAAATGCAGATATGATGCATCCTGACCTCGTTGTATTCGATATTGTGTATAATCCAATGGAGACGAAGTTATTGCGAGAGGCGAAGCATGCAGGCGTAAAAAAGATAGTGGATGGTGTGAAGATGCTTGTGTATCAGGGTGCCGCTTCGTTCAGAATATGGACAAAAAAGGAGCCGCCGGTAGAAGTGATGGAAAAGGCGGTCAGGGATGGTTTGAGTAGTAGTAGTAAGTCAACGGATTAGCAGGTCTCAAATCTCAAACCTAATACCTGATAGTTAAGCGATACAATGGCATAAAACTTGATGCTCTTTTCCAATGTCAACCATTTCAGGCTTCTTTTCCCTGCAAATCTGCGATGAAAAAGTGCATCTTGGATAAAAAGTGCATCCAGAATGATAATCGCTTGCATTTTTCATATCCCCATTTAAGATTATATCTGGGAGGATATACCATCTACAGCTTTTATACAATGCTTCTTCAGTATTCCTGACGAGAAATTTCTCAGGTCTTTAACTTCAATCATATATACAAAAAACATATACGAGCGACCACTGAACCGAAGAGTCAGGCGGACCCAAATTTTCAGACGCCCTTTGCATATACAAGAATAACGGCAAAAGCGGTTCGTCAGGCGTTGATTGGTGAAAAGGGGTACACTGATGACGAACTGCCCTGTGAAAACACGATAGGGAATATCTTACCCGTAGTGGCTGATTTATACTCTGTTTCGGAAACACTTTCCATAATAAAAACAGGATCAGTACCAGCAATCAACTCGCGTAGAGGTTTGCCATATTTAGCTTGGAAAAATTTGTGTGGCAATATGTAGCCCATCCGTCCTCGAACGTTGAGTAATTGCAGCGCACGTTCCACAAAGACGACATAAATGTCATAATTACCCTTGCTGGCCGATGCGTAGTGCTTCTTGTAGAATTCCACCTCGGTTGGCGCCCACTCTTTCAACTTCACTTGCTGGTCTATGCTCTCGCGGCTTTCGTGCTCAGGCACCTTCAACAGCAAACTCAATTTCGTTACCTCCACCGCCTGCGGGTCAGTATCCACGCCAAATATATTGTTCAAAAGAATCCGCTTCTTCTCCGCCGTGGTCAAATACCGCTCGTTCTCGCGAACCTGAAAAACAGCCTTTTTCCCCTCTGGCTTCGTTTCCACCTTTGCTTGATGCCCTGCCGTCAGCCGGATGACCTTACCTAAGAACTGCTCGTACACGTTCCCTAAAATCTCTACACCGAGCACTGAAAATTCATAATCCTTTAAAAATTCGCTGTCCACTTCCGCAGTGCCTTTCTTACCCTTTGTTGATTCTGCATACCTGTCGAAACTGCCCTTGAGCACCCCCTCTTTTGAAAATACATCGTATATCGCATCAAACTTATCGCTGTCGAGATACTCGTCAAACATGAAGTACGCAATCCGCCCCACACCGGATTTGTCGTTTGGATTCGACAAAGAACTTCCTTTGTCCTCCAATTCTGAAACTGTAATCCGGTGCTCTGGTTGAACGCCCTACTTTTATCGTGTCTTCAAGAACAACTTCCTTGTACTGCTCTGCAAACCCCTATTTATATTCCAATAGCCTTGTAATACATGGGAGTAAAAAATGGAGAACCGGTTTACTGCTGTCTTCCAAAAGACGGATAAGTGGTTTACTGATTCTTATTTTTCATTTTATTATGAACACCCGAAAAAAGATATACATAAAGAAGTACGAGTTAGGCCCGGACGTAATGGTGGCTGTGTGTGATACGGAACTAATAGGAAAATGCTTTGAAGATGATGAGCGTGTGCTCAAGGTTACAGAAAGTTTTTACAAAGGCGAAGAAGCAACCGAAAACGAAGTTGTGCGTTCTTTGAAACAGGCAACCATAGCGAATTTAGTAGGCGAACGAGCGGTAAAATGCGCATTGGACAACGGTTTTATCGAAGAGAACGGGGTGATTTTCGTGGCTGGCGTGCCGCATGCGCAGATAGTGAAGATGTAAAAATAGCCAAAAGGAGGGATTATCTTTTCTACCTCTTCGAGCGTGAAATAACCAGAGCGCAAGAGAATAAGAGCGGCGAAGAATTTAGCCTTGCCCACTCCCTTTTTTATTCTCGCTCTTCTCTACGGGTATTATCTGGTTTATTTCCTTCTTCGAAAAATAGTTTGATAACACCTCAATAGCTTTTTCTGGCATTTCAAAGTCCTTTATCTTTTTGCACCTGCGTACAGCAACTTTTCTCCCGCACCACGGGCATATAAACATACGGCAACCCCGATAATAATTGAGTTCTACATATCCTCCACATTTTTTGCACTCGATTATCTTTGGTTTTAGCGACATTATTATCCCACCCCTTTTCTTAGATAATCCACAAACATATTTAAAAGTTTGCATGAGTTTTGTATATCTAATACCCTTGTATAACCCTCCTCCTTTTCATGAACAATTTTAAGCGGTTCTATCTGTAAAAAGCCGAGAATTTTCCTCATCTCTTCTCGTGAGAAGAAATCGCTTACCCCCGCTTCAATTTCCAACTTGGCATTCACAGCTCCCACTAATTCATCGCATGTTCTCCTTTTCTCCTCGCTCAAATTATCTATTAGAATGTACAGTCCTTTTTTATACGCCTGCCACCTCTTGTACTCATCACGAACGTATTCCAAGTCGTCAGTTTTTATAACACCCTGTTTTATGAACAGATTGAGCAGTAAATTCGGATTTAACGGATAGTTTTTACTGATTTCCAACAAATCCGTAAGAATACTTATTGGAAACAAAATGGCGTTTTCTATCTCGCTGTCTCTTACAACAGCAGGGTCAAAATTCTTTGCCACGACGATCACAAAATCAGCGCCATGCCTTTTCTTATGCTGTTTTAATCGTGTAAAATTTACCTTAGTAACAGACGCTCTTTTTGTTGCTTTTGCTTCGATAACAGACCGATAGTTCGATTTTGCTAAAACATCAGTTTTACCACTACCGCCAATATGCTCACACTCAAAACCAAGTTCTCCGAAGACTTCCGTAATAACTTCCTCAAACTTTGTAGGTTCTTCACTTAAACTCGCATAATTAACCAATCTGCTTTTTAACAACTCGATTTTTACTTCCCGGTCATCTTTTTTCGACTCCAACTTTTTCTTGATAAGTTCATAGTCTATTTCTTTACGGGGTATCTTTTGCTCTACAAAATAACCTTTGGACAGTATAAAATCTGTATTATTGAGATAGTTAGTAACATCTATCCTCTCTTTGCCAGAAACCTTTAATTCTACTTTCTCACCGGTAAAAAATATGTTTACCTTCCACTGGCTTCCTGATGGAGCAACATCCTTAATGATTTCATTGAATAAATCCGACGGAATTACAAGAACGTTATTTTCATCGCCGCAAACGAACAATACTGTGTATATTGCGTTTTGCAACTGGCTTATTACGCTCGTTTCCGCACCGAAGAAGTATTTATCCCCACTGTACCGCTTTGAATACCGGAAATAAAGAAAACCTGCTCTATTCACTTTGAATACCGTCTGCCCGAAGAATTTTTCTATCGCAAATTCTTTACTCAGGTTCTCCAGTATTTGTCTATAATGGCTGGACATTTTTAGTCTCGCTATTTGTAAAAACTTTCAACGGTTCTTCCCCCAAGTTATAACATCAAAAAATGTTCGCTCACTATATAAATCCTTGAATTCGGGATAATCTGCTAAAAACTCATCTAAATTTTCATACACCTCACTCCAATTAACTATGGGAAACGGTTCCCATCCCTCTAAATGTAAGCTGTTTATCCATAGCATAGCATCGGCAAAGAAGCCATAGTTAGGATGTTCCCACTCAATCGCAACAACTACAAAACTTCCTATATCTTTCCTCGTTGCTTTTATTTTGTATCCATGCCCCTCATCTAAAATGATGGATTTTGTATTTTCTTCTATTACCCTACTCATTTTTACTTCTCCCCTTATTTTTCTTATTCTTAAATCTTTCATAAGTGCATCCAACATTTTATTGATTGTTACAAAAGTCGGTAACTAAGTTTAAATTAAGTAGCAATTGATAAAGTGCATGGGTTGGAACTAGGCATTTTTAAAGGGTCTTTCGTGGAATCCCTAACGAGTTTTATTAACTCATTTTTGTCATAGTTTATCCTCGAATTCCCCATCATATCTCTCCCCAATTCTTCCATCGAATTTACCAGTTTTAACAAAATAAGCTGGGGATAATCGTTTTTTATGTAGTCCAATGCGGTGGAGTAAGGAGGCGAATTCACTATCCCATCTACACTTTCGCGCTCAAAAGCTTTTATATCTCTCGTATCCGCGACATACGTCTGCGAATCCCCGACTTCAATTTTCAGTACATCATTCAACTTATGGAATAAATAAATTCGTAAATACAAATTTTTTAATCTCGCTCTCAGCACATCCACAAAGTCATTCTTTGTCCTCCTCGCTACATCGCTAATTGCACCACTCAAAGAAAGAAGCAAAAATTCTCTAATAGCGTCATCGTCAAAGCTTCTCAATACTTCCCTCGCAATAATAATCTTCTCAACAACGGAACTCATTAGTTCAATGTTCTTGTCTCTCATTTCTCGTATCGCCTGCTTTGCTTCGTCTTTTATTTTCGCGAAGTCAAGTTTGCTCTCGTAAAGCAACGTTTGACCACTGCACACCTTTTCGAAATATAATACTTCCACTTTAACTATCTCTATGTAATCCCTTATTGCAATCCTTAATTTATCTGAAGGAATTTTTATCGACTGGCATTTCACGTTACTCATCAAAACAGACAAAGGATTTATTTCCACACCCAAACTGTTAAGTCCTAAATAGCCCGCTTCTACTAACAGTGTCCCGCTCCCTGCGAAATTGTCCAATACTGTTCCTTTCTCTTCAGGATAAATGTAATTTAGCAGCGCTCTGACCATTTTAGGGTGGAACTTTCCTTTGTAGGGGTGCATATAATGATTCAAATACAGTGATAGCTCCTCTCTAATTGCGAAATAATCTTCTAATCTTTTACCTATGCTCAATGTGGAAGATGCAGGTATTCGGTAATAGTTTTTGAATAAATGCGAGAACAGAATATCGACATTCCTGTCCACCTCCGCCTCGTTCCTGCTTAATTTTGATATATATTCAGATTTTTCCAGAAAGTACTGGTTTGTTATGAATCGGAACAGCACATAGCCCTTTTCCTTGAAAATCTGGACATTTTTGCCAATTGTTCCTTCCGGAAACACATCACTCAGTAGTTTTTGTGGCTCTTCTGCACTTTCCACGACCATAAAAATCTCTCTTGTGTATGCAAGTCGCTTGACAAGGTCAGATGCATTAATAAAATCGCTTCTCACGCCATAATATCCCTGAATCATACCATAAGGCAGTTCCGGGGTTATGATATCCTGAATTCTGAAAGGTTCTTTTGTAAATTCTTTTAGCGGTTCTTCCATCAGTTTGTCAACGAAATTACGGATTGGTTCAACCTGTCCGAACAGGCTAAGAAGTTCTAACTTAGCAAACTCTTCCGCTTCATGCTCGCTTTTTATGCTGTTGAACAGTTTAAAATACCAGTATGAGTTCATTTCCCGATTTTTATATTCTTTTACTTCTCGTTGAATATTTCTATGTCACGACGCTTTCCTTTCACCTGAACATAGTATCTTCTCTCTCTTTCTCTATCCCATCAATCGTCTTTTTGAGATATTTCAGTTTCTCCTCAACTAATTTGTCCATCTCTCCCTCCTTATGCAATTACTACCTGGTGGAGTATATAAATCCTAAATCCTAATAAAAATGATTTGTTTAGAATTTTGATATTTGAATCTGTTTAGAATTTCATGCTTGAGATCTAGTATTTTTACCTACCCCCGCTTCACGAGTTCATAGGCAACCTCTTTTGCCCTCTCCCTTATTTCCTCCTCTCCTTCTACCTTCCTGCCAGCCATTAAAATCTTTCCGTCACATATCACGGTATCAACGCAACTGCCATTCGCAGAATAGACAATATTTGAGGTTAAATTATGGTTCGGCGTAAGTTCCGCGTGTTTCAAGTCCAGCAGCACAACGTCAGCTAATTTACCCGCTTCAAGCACACCGGAATTCAGCCTGAACATTTTTGCCGCGTTACGCGTTGCAAGCTCAAAAGACTCATTAGCAGGCATGCTCGTTGGGCTGCCGAACGCCTTCTGTAACAAAGACGCTATCTTCATCTCCTCAAACATGTCAAGGTTGTTGTTAGAAGCGCAGCCGTCGGTTCCAAGTGCAATATTAGCGTACAACCCGGCATTTTTCAGCTCCTCGTAGGGCATCCTCCCGGCTGATAATTTCATGTTCGACACCGGATTATGCACTATCTTCATGTCGTTTTTTTTCAACAGTTCCATCTCTTTTTTGCTCAGATGAACGCAATGACATGCAATCGTTCTCGGACTTAAAAAGTCAATGCTATCGAGATATTCTACGGGACGCATCGCATACCTTTTTATGCACGCTTCAACCTCCTCATCTGTCTCGGATAGGTGTATATGAACCAGCAGGTCGTGTTTATCTGCAAAATCGCGCACCCAGCAGAGGCTTTCTTCCGAAACCGTGTAGATTGCATGCGGTCCGAGCGCAAAAATGATTCGTTCCGGCAGTTTTTTGCTTTCCGCGTATAAACCTTCATTCCTTTTTCTCTGCTCCTTTGCCCTATCGTCGTCAAAACCGTCAATGAACACCGCGGATAACGCCGCCCTTATTCCCGTTTCCGAAACCGCCCTTGCACTGCCTCTCCAGTGCCAGTACATATCGTTAAAGAAAACCGTGCCTGATTTTATCATCTCCAAACACGCGAGTTTCGTCCCCCAATAAACGTCATCTTCCGTCAGCTTCGCTTCTGTTGGCCATATCTTTGTCGAGAGCCATTCCTGAAGCGGCATATCGTCTGCATATCCACGCAGTAACGTCATTGCTGCATGTGTGTGCGCGTTGAACAATCCGGGAATCGCTGCTTTTCCTTTACCTTCTATTACAAATTCCGCCTCTTTACCGTTACCGGCTTCGCTAATCGCTTCTATCAAATTCCCCTCGATGTAGATATTCCTCTCTTTTCCTTCCACCAGCACGCGCTTTATCAGGATTGACATATATTACATTTAGTATTCACACTGTATGATAGAAGCAAGCGATAAACCTTAAATCTATTCAATAGCAAAGCTACCGCTATCACCACGGATACCAATTTTATAACCTACACCGGCACAATCTAATTTTCTTTAGACCAGTCATACACAAGTATCCTGAAAACGCAGGGAACACGATTCCAGCCAAAATGAAACCGAAAAAAATTATATCCTGTGCTGTACAAGAAATCGCCCAAACAATCAACAATAAAGTCGCTGGTAACGTGTGAACCGGTGAAGTACAGATAGAGTTCATCAGTGAGTTCCATGCTTTGCTCCCAGTTGTGATAACTACTAATATATCACACTTTTGGGATTATTTAAATTAGCTACCCCTTACGTGCCTGACGTCGAGCTGCGAGCGGGTTCTTATGAAATCGTTGAATTGGAGGGATTAAGCAATAAGGACATAGAGAAGATGGTGAGAAGAGAATGTTCAAATTTTTCTGATGCGATTGTGAAGTGGATCATCTTTCTTTCAAAAGGGTATCCGTATATTGCGAGGTCGCTTGCTTATATTTGCGATAGGAAAAACACCGAAATGGAGATGTTTGAGTTCCTAAAGACCTTAAAAGATGACGACATAAAACATAATCTTGACAAAATCCATACTACCACAAGGCGATAGAGGAGGTAAAAGCTGAGCCTGATCCGATTTACATCCTTCTTGAGAAGGCAGAAGAAAAGAAGGACAAAGAATGGAAAGCTGTAGCCCTTCTCAGCCTGAGTGATGCTCATAGAGCGTGAGAACACGGAATTCAGATCGTAAACAAGCACGTTAGAGAGATTCTTCGGGTTTAGACTTGGATTATTGCCAGAAACACCCACCATCGCAAGAGCGCAGCTATCCTCCCAGTGGCCTGGGAAACCCTCTTCCAACAGGGGCTTGATGTCCTTCATCATCTCGTGTAGCAGCACCGAATTACCATACTCGGTGATATTCCGCGGACCGGCAACAGTCCGTTTATTTTTCCCTTTCGGAATAAATCCCTTTTCTTTGTCAAGTTTTCCGAGGTATTTTGACACTTTGCGCCTCTTTTTTTATTGCCCTGTCATAGCGACTGGTTGTATGATAGGCATAGCAATTTGACCCCTGCATCTTTATTTCGAGACACTTTTTACCTTCATGTCGCTGATTTTGATAGTGTTTCTGCTTATAATGGAGCAGAGGCAATAAAGAAACTGCGAGAAGCCAAGACCAAAACCGTTCCAGAATTGATTTTACTGGATATAATGATGCCCGGTGTGACAGCGAAAGAGGTCGTTGAAGAGATATCAAAAGCAGAGGAGTACTCAAGAATCAAAATTATTTACGTGACGGCAGTTAATGTTTCTGAAGCGGAGGAAAAAGATATGTTAAAGCTAAAACATGTTGTCGGATTTATTACAAAAAGAAAACCTGTGCTAAAAGAAAAAGCAAAAAAAGTTTATAAATAATCTCGTAAAAATCTGTGTAATCGGGTGCTTAATACTTTTCGGACTGATTATAAATGAACACAATAGATCTGCTTGATGTCGCCTCAGGCATCGAAAAAGCGGAGTTAGTGATAAAAAGCGCAAACCTGGTGAACGTATGCAGTAGCGAGATATACGACGAAACCGACATTGCAATCGCCGGTGGAATAGTAGCCGGATTAGGACGATACAAAGGAAGAAACGAGATAGAAGCGAAAGACAAATATGCCGTCCCGGGATTGATAGACGGGCATACGCACATAGAAATGTGCATGCTTTCGGTAACCGAGTTCGCAAGGGCGGTAGTTCCCCGTGGAACGACCACGGTGGTGGCAGACCCGCATGAGATAGCCAATGTCTTGGGTATCAAAGGCATAAGAGCGATTTTAGAGGAGGCGAAGGCAACACCGCTAAACGTGTTTTGTATGGCTCCTTCCTGCGTGCCTTCTACCGACCCCGAGCTGGGACTTGAGACTTCGGGTGCGAGGATAGGAGCAGAGGAAATAAAGCAACTGCTGCAACTGGAGGAAGTTATCGGTCTGGCAGAAGTGATGAACTACGGCGGTGTGATAGCAAAAGAAGAGGAGGTATGGACTAAAATAGAGGTTGCGAAGGCGTTAAAAATGCCAATAGATGGCCATGCTCCTCTACTCCGCGGTAAAGAGCTAAACGCGTATGTCTTGAGTGGTGTCGGCTCAGACCACGAGAGCGTCTCTTACGAAGAAGCGCAGGAAAAGCTCCGGCTGGGTATGCGCGTGATGGTAAGAGAAGGTTCAGTAGCGAAGAACATGAAGAACATCGCTCCTTTGTTGAAATCCGCGGATACACGTAATTGCATGCTTGTCACAGACGGCGACCGAACACCGCTTGATTTACAGAAAGAGGGCTATTTAGACCATGTTTTTAGAAGAGCCATTGAAGAAGGCATAGACCCCGTGAACGCCGTGCAGATGTGTACGATAAATCCTGCGCAATGGTTCAAACTCGATGGTTCTTTTGGAAGTATTGCACCCGGTAAAATCGCGGACATCGTGCTGTTAAACAATCTGGAGCGATTTGACGTGGAGAAAGTGGTGGTGAACGGAACGATTTTGACGGATTTTGCTCCTCGCTCCGGGCATAAATATAGCTATCCCGAATATGGCACAACGGTAAGGATAAAGCCTGTAAAGCCAGAGGATTTTGAACTAAAGCTAAATTTAGACGGAAAAATAAATTATAGACACAGATTAACGCAGATTAACACCGATAAAAAGAGCAATGCCGTTAGCCCAGTCCAACAAAAGAACGAAAAAATCTGTGTAAATCCGTGTAAATCCGTGTCTCAAATAGAAGGTGGTTATACCCTATATACAACAAGAAAAGCGCGAATAATCGGGTTGATAGAAGGCGAACTCCTGACTGAGGAACTTGTGGAGGAGATAAGCGGCATAGACCTCGCTCGTGACATATTGAAAATTGCCGTTGTTGAGAGGCATCACTACACCGGGAATATAGGTTTGGGGTTCGTAAAAGGGTTTGGGCTGAAAACCGGTGCTGCTGCTTCCTCTATTGCTCATGACTCGCATAATATAGTCGTTATAGGGACAAACGAAGCCGATATGGCTTTCGCTTGCAATCGCTTGAAGGAGATTGGCGGTGGAATAGTTCTATGCAGTGGGCGTGAGGTGAAAAACGAGTTGGAACTGCCCATTGCTGGATTAATGACCGATAAAAGGCTGGATTATGTGGCGAAAAAACAAAACGAGCTGGAAGATAAAATTTCAGAGATGGGCTGCAAACTGCAAGCTCCTTTTATCACGATGTCTTTTCTCGCTTTGCCCGTGATACCCGCACTGAAGATAACGGATAAGGGATTGGTGGATGTGGGGAAACGAAAGGTAGTGAATGTATTCGTAGAATGTGCTCAATAAAGAGTGGAAATCCTAAATCCTAATTTCTAAACTCTAAACAATTTCAAAATCCAAAATCCCAAAAGAAAGGTCTGTTTTGAATTTTGAGTTTAGATATTGGAGTTTGTTTAGAATTTAGAGTTTCGTGCTTAGAATTTATACCACAAGATATTGCGCAATTACTATTCGTATGATAAAAATGCAATTCGAGTCAGGGTACTGTCTAAAAATATAGTGATTTATCACCGCGGAGAGCGCCGAGTACGCAGAGTTTTAAGACTATTTCAATCACTGCTCGGTTTTTCTGGTTGTATATAACCTGAGTTTTAGCTTTGTATAGGCTACAAGGGTATAAAGCTTTCGGAGGATTATAGCAGCTTAATGCTCTATGGATTGCGATTTATTAGAGAAAAAAATATTGTAGCTTATAAAACTCGTAATGTCAGGATAAAAGGACGAAGTGAAGAAAAAGCAAGGGGATAGGAGTTTTATCTTGAGGGAGGTGTATACGCAATATTGCAGATATAACACCAAAACGGGCGGATATATGCAGTGCGGATATACCACATTACCTGAAATAGTGGCAAGTTATTATTTACTATTTAAGAAACAAATAAATGAATTTATGTAAAAATGTTTTTCAAAAAATTAGGGAGGGTGTATTTATGACGAAAGCATTCTTAATCGGAGCAGGTGCAACAAGAGCAGAATACGAAAAAGCTCCTTTAAGTGCAGATTTTTTTAAACAATTAAAAAATCGGCATGGAGATTTATTTAGGCATATTAAAGCAACAATTGAGCAACATATTTCAACTTCTTTAGAGGAATCTAATGTGGAAGAAGTAATGATAAGATCATATAATTTTCCACAATCAATTAAAACGGCATTTCTTGAATCATTGTATATGGCAATTAATATTTTAATAGCAGAGCCAACAAATAGCCATGCTACTTTCATAAATGAATATCTAAGTGGAAGACTTCGATATAAACCAACTTTATTTAAGACATTATTAACTGATAATCGTTTAGATAAAAATGACTTTTTTTATGGCATTAAATTATGA